>NZ_JBPPZG010000034.1:21336-26347 GCF_051918545.1 Pseudogracilibacillus amylolyticus (SeqCode)
AAGAAAATAATTTCCCATCCAACAGTTAAAAAGTTGTTGTTTCTAAAAATCAGATGTTCAGTAGACCCTAATTAAAGGTAATTCTTATTTTGCTTTTGCCTATCAGGGAATTGATCTAGTGTTTAATGCTATTTCAGGTATTCTTGTCACTTTTTTTGGAGTAGTTTTGTTATATCTAGCCGATTCCATTATTTTTGCGATGGCAGCAATATTGTTTAGTTTGATACAATTGCCTAGAAAGGTTGAACAAAAAGATAGCAGAACTGGAAAACAGAAGATTTTGCAATATATTACTGACTTAAAGGAAGGATTTCGTGTTGTTTATCGTTCATTAATTGCTGTATTTTTAATTGGTTCGATTGTTGCAAATTTTTGTATCGGGGCTGCTATGGCAATTTTGCCATCCCTTGCAGATGTACGGGGAGGTCCGATGTTTTACGGTTTTTATTTGGCAGCTATGTCTGTTGGTGGATTAGTTGGTGCATTATGCGGATCGTGGATGGGAAGATTTCGGTTAGGTATTTTTGTAACAATATCCTTTTGTTTTAGTGCACTATTGTGGATCCTTGCAGCAATATTTCCGATTACATCTATCGCTATAGTATGTTTTGCTCTTGCATGGATTCCCATTGGTGGTACAAATGTCATTTTTGCAACAACGTTACAAACCGTAGTTCCACACGAACTCTTGGGGCGTATAAATACAGTATCTGGTAGTATGAGTGCGATTGCTATGCCAATTGGTTCCATAGTTGGTGGTTATGTTGCTAGTGTAACCAGTAGTACTCTAACATTTTCTTTTGCAGGGTTAGGATTTCTATTTGTTTCTATCGTTTGGCTTTTACATTCACGCTTAAGAAGATTACCGAAGTTAGCAATGCTTACAGGAGATTTAATGGGAATTCACATAAATAAGCCTTCATTGACGGCGGAAGGTAAAGATTACTAACTGACATAACCGAACGATCTTTCTCCTTCAGTGGATTCTACTAATCGATTGGTCTCCCCTGTACTGGAATGAGTAATAGAATAGATAGAGGTAGCAAGTACCATATGATATTTATACGTCATTTATCGCTTCGTGGGGAGTTTATTCTGTTTAAACACCACATAGGCATTTGAATTCCTTTTTATGCTATATACAACATCTTTTTTGTCCTCAATTAGTTATTAAATATAAAATTCTGGTTGCTTGCTCCTTGAACCCAATTAAATTAGCCTATTGGTAACAGAACGCCCTTCATCAATATCTGGGATACATTCAAAGAATGTATCCCCATACCCATTACATTTTTAACGAAGATGCCAACTCGTTTAGCATGCATCGGCAAATCAAAGAATAATTGTTCCTTTTTACCATGCTTATATAGATTAGCAACTGTACCACATTTTGGGCAATAAGAAGGAGATGGCAATGTAGTTTCAACTAAGAACCTATAATCATATTCACTCTCCTTCATATCAAGAATCTTAAAACTTGGTAGATTGAGCATATTAATTGTCATTATTCCATTTTCCTTTGTTTTATTGAGCATTTAATAAGAAAATCATATGAATTGCACTTAAATAAGAAAGGCATTACTTAGCTATCGCAGTAATGCCTTCATTAGTACAAACAGGTTATTTAGAAAACAGTCCACAATTGCTTAGTATTTCATCTGTGCCAAGTAAGGTAGCTTCTACTATCCCCACATTATTGGTTTCCATGAAAGATTGTACTGCTTGGTAGCCTACTGCATAACCAGCAAATGGTGATAAGCCAACAGGTTGATAGCCTTGTTCTTTTGCAATGGTATCACCAAACATATAACTGCTGACCTCAGCAAACCCTTTAATATCTAAAGCATCCTTTATAACTTCTTTTGAATACTCCAAGTCCTCTTTATCAAAAGATGTAACCCAAGGTCCTAAAAGATCTTCTCCATAAAGTTCTTTTGCAAATGACTCAGCTAAACCCTCTATAATTAAGTAATCACCAACGGTAACGTCTCCATGATCCCAATCAAAATATGAAAAACGGATATTATGATGGAATTCATGTGCAATTACAGCAGGAATCCTTGGAATATTATAGGAGTTTGGGTAAATAGATACTTGAATAAACCCTGGAATTCCTCCAAAACCACAATAACCTTTTTGTAATTCGAGCTTCTTCGGGTCAGCTATATACATACCAAATCTCAATTCATCAGCATTAATATTTATATTATTTTTTTCAATAAAATTAATACAATGATTTAAAGTGCTATGTGCTGTTTGAAGAGCCTGAATTTCTTTTAAACTTTCTAATGCTTGTCTTCCAATTTGAGTATCTGATACATTAAGATAACCAAGCATATTTGTAGCCATTATTACATCATACCCATTAGGTTGCTTAGCCTTTAATGGAACATTAATCATATTCCACATCTTTTCAAAGGGCTTCATCATTGAGTACCGATAAAAATTTTCTTTATCTTCTTCCATTGAAAATAATTTTTCGTATTGTTCAATGGTATCCTCAATTATTATTTTCATTGCTACCACCTCTTATTTGATTATTCGTAAAGACCTTCATCGCCTCAATCATGAGTTTTGCTAAACCCTCACCATACTGATCTATATTTTTTGTGAAACGTTCATCATTAATATAGAGTTGACCTAATCCATAAAAGGTATCAAGGGAGTAGTTACTAAAGTTTTTATTTAAAAAGTCATACCATTCTTTAATTGTTGGTTGTACCTTTTAGGATTTGGGGCATTGATCACGAAGCCATGCAAGTTTATTGAAGATCATATCCCATCTATAAGGTAAATCATTTTGTTCATCTTGGACAATCCTTTAGTTTTGTGTATATCTCATCGATAGATTTATTTCCCCAACGAAGGCGAGCTTCTTCTTCAAATTGGTTGAATTCAACATTAATTCCCTCAAACCTCTCTTCATTCGTCATTTGTATTTCTCCCGCCATATGTTTAATCGTCTTATCAATGGTTTCAATCATTTTATCGACTTTATTTCGTTTCTCAATCAACATTTTTCGTTGTAAAATCAATGCTTCTTGTCGGTTAAATGAGGGGCTGTTAATAATCTTTTTAATTTCCTTTAAGGTGAATCCAAGTTCTTTGAAAAATAAAATTTGTTGTAATGTTTCAAGGTTTTCTTCTGAATAGAGCCGATAACCAGAATCAGTGATTTCTTTTGGGGACAACAATCCAATCTGATCATAATGATGAAGTGTACGAATACTAACACCAACCAATTCTGCCACTTCTTTTACCTTCATATCCATCACTTTGCGCCTCCTTCAATTACTACTATAAAGTATTACGTTACGTTAAAGTCAATAGAATGAAGATACTTTATGAAAAGGGATTTTGTATTGAAATATTGGGATGAAGTAACAGACCACGTGATAACAGGAAACTATGGTGTCGATTTTTCCACACTTATTAAGAAATTGGAAAAGGGAGACTTATAAGCCCTTTTCCACCACAAAATCCGAATACCCATTTTTTTGAAATATACCCATTCCCTTACATACGCCTATACTGATTAATATTAATCAGCCCCAATTTAGCCCCAAATACGTTCATTTTCATGCTTTAGCCTAAAAAATCAAGAAAAGTAAAAAAGCCTCGAATCCTTGATAAAACAAGGTCTCTAAGGCTTTTAATACGGTGCTTTGCAAAGCAATTTCCCTAACGTGAGTAATCAAAAAGTTAATTTGGATGATATTCACCATCTAGAAAATAATACAAGAACGTACTACAAAGAGCGATACATAAAGGAAAATGACTTGGAACAAAAATTAATTGTCACCTATTCACCTCTACCAACGGTACCAATCGTCCATTCGGGAAAAACAAATTGAACGAGTGATTTTAAAAAGTATTTGGACCATTCTAAAATAATTTTCTTTTTGAAAAGAAGATTAGTCTTTCATAAATCTTCTGGCAACCATAAATTGAACGATTGGAAATATGATAACTCCAATACAAAATGCAGAAAGCAAAAAGATACTGCCTAAATCAGATTCATTTATTTGACTGTATACAAACCAAAGAACAAATAGAAAAGCTATTAGAATATAGTAACTTATCTTTCCACTTATATTCTTAATTTGTTGGCCCATTTCATCTTCTTCAGCTTTTGAATCATCGCCCCATGTTGCTGAATAAAAGAATGTTAAAATAACAACAATCCATAGCAGAATATCAGGTGCTGGATTTTCACTATCATTTAAAAAATCTATAATATATAACCCTAAAAATAAAAGGGTGATAACACTTAAAACAATGCCAGTTAATACTTTTAGTTTTTTATTTCTCATTAGAATCCTCCTCGCTTTTGCTTTCTGCCAACTGAAATTGAAACAGCTCATCCACTGTTATATCTAGGATAGCTGCGATTTTAAATGCAAGAACAAGACTTGGATCATACTTATTATTTTCAATAGCATTTATTGTTTGTCTGGACACATCACATTTATTAGCAAGAAGTTCTTGTGACATTTTCTGTGTTTTACGTAATTCCCTGATACGATTTAACATTAGATGCCCGTTCCTCCCTCCTATTTGTCAAACATATTTTACATTTTTAATTATATTATGCAGCAAACAAAATGTCAAACATCTTATACATATAGTGATTGTAAGATAAATGAAACCTTGATCAGAGGAGAAATTTTGAAACATTAATACAGCTAGGATGTTGTTTAATAAGCGTCTCTTTTCTTTTTAAACTATAGCGTGATACTTTAACAATCGGGTCAGATTCCGGAGTAATAACGAATTTCCTAACAAAGGATATATAACAAAACACCTCCCGAACATTCGAGAGATGTTTCGCTCTTATTTGTTTACAATGCGATTGTACGTATTAACAGTTAATACATAATAGACTGCATAGATGATAACAAAAAAGACTATAGCCGTTAGAATAGGGACAATGAGATTGATTCCAATGAGATTAGACATAAAGTTGCTGGTAAAGTACAATGTCACACAACTGTGCAATATTCCTACGGTT
>NZ_JBPPZG010000035.1:0-26271 GCF_051918545.1 Pseudogracilibacillus amylolyticus (SeqCode)
TCAGTATGGTAATTTAACAATGGTAATAATTGACCAACTATATTACACACGTTTAATGATTTGTACATTGGTGCCTTAAGTTTTGGTTATGTACAAATAAGATTTAAACGGAGGAAAAACCAAAGGAGGAAATAGAATGTCAGTTATATCAATGAAACAATTATTAGAAGCTGGAGTTCATTTTGGACACCAAACACGTCGCTGGAACCCGAAAATGAAAAAATACATTTTCACAGAAAGAAACGGAATTTATATTATCGATTTACAGAAGACGGTTAAGAAAATTGAGGAAGCATATAATTTTGTAAGACAATTATCTGCTGACGGAGGTACTGTTTTATTTGTTGGAACAAAAAAACAGGCACAAGAATCAGTTCGTGAGGAAGCAAATCGTTCTGGTATGTTTTATGTAAACCAACGTTGGCTTGGTGGGACATTAACAAACTTCCGAACTATCCGTAAAAGAATTAATCGATTAAAAGATATTGAACGTATGGAAGAAGACGGTACATTTGACGTACTTCCGAAGAAAGAAACTGTAGAATTACTAAAAGAAAAAGAACGTCTATTGAAATTTTTAGGCGGAATTAAAGATATGAAAAAATTACCGGATGCTCTATTTGTAATCGACCCACGTAAAGAGAGTATTGCAATTGCTGAAGCACGTAAGTTGAACATACCGATTATTGGAATTGTTGATACAAACTGTGATCCAGATGAAATCGATTATGTAATACCGGCTAATGATGATGCGATTCGTGCGGTTAAATTACTAACATCTAAAATGGCAGATGCAGTTGTAGAAGGAAGACAAGGCACTGAAATAGATGAACAAGAAGAAGTGGCAGAAGAAGCTACTCAAAATAAAGAAGAAAAAGCAGAAGAAGTTGCTGTAGAAGAGTAAGTTGGTAGAGGTGATAAGGGGATAACCTTTTATCACCTTTTTTACAGATTAGTTGTTTTGGAAAATGTCTTAAATGACTACAATGATAAAAAACATAGGAGGATTATTCAATGGCTATTACTGCAAAAATGGTTAAAGAATTACGTGAAAAAACTGGTGCAGGTATGATGGATTGTAAAAAAGCACTAACTGAAACAAATGGTAATATGGAAGAAGCTATTGACTTTTTACGTAAAAGTGGTGCTGCACAAGCTGCCAAAAAAGCTGGCCGAATCGCTGCAGAAGGGACTACTTTTATTGAAATAAATGGGAACGACGCTGTTCTTTTAGAAGTTAACTGTGAAACAGACTTTGTTACAAAAAATGAAAACTTCCAATCTTTAGTTGCTGATCTTGCAAAACATATTGTTAATGAAAAACCAGCGAACTTGGATGAAGTGCTTAAGCAAAATCTAGCTGATTCAAACCAAACTGTTGAAGAATATATTAACTCAGTCGTAGCAACAATTGGTGAAAAAATTACATTACGCCGTTTTGCTTTACTAAGTAAATCAGATAATGATGTATTTGGTTCATACCTTCATATGGGTGGTCGCATTGGTGCACTTGTTTTATTGGAAGGAACAAATGACGAAGAAGTAGCTAAAGATGTTGCAATGCATATTGCGGCAGCAAACCCTAAGTACGTTGCACGGGAAGATGTAGCAGAAGATGAGGTTAACCGTGAAAGAGAAATTTTAAAAGAACAAGCACTAAATGAAGGTAAACCTGAGCATATTGTTGAAAAAATGGTCGAAGGTCGCCTAGGTAAGTTCTTTGAAGAAATTTGTCTACTCGATCAACAATTTGTAAAAGATTCTGATGTAAAAGTTAAAAAGTTTGTTGCAGATAAAGGGGCAACTGTTAAGCAATTTGTACGTTACGAAGTTGGAGAAGGTATTGAGAAGAAAGAAGAAGACTTTGCAGAAGAAGTTATGAGTCAAATGAAGAAATAATCCAAATGAATAGGGAGCACAATGGTGTTCCCTATTTCTTCATGATATAATTACATAGATCATTATATTTTTTTGGAGGTTATTATGACGGCGCGTTATCGAAGAATTGTATTAAAGTTAAGTGGAGAAGCTCTTAGTGGAGATAAAGGATATGGAATTGAGCCTTCCGTAATTCAATCAATAGCTAGGCAAGTAAAAGCAGTTGCGGAATTAGGGATTGAAATTGCTATTGTTGTTGGCGGTGGTAATATTTGGCGCGGTAAAGTTGGTAGCGAAATGGGAATGGACAGGGCTAATGCGGACTATATGGGAATGTTAGCAACTGTGATGAATTCTCTTGCTCTTCAGGATAGTTTAGAATCGATGGGTATACCGACAAGAGTACAAACTTCTATCGAGATGAGACAAGTTGCCGAGCCTTATATTAGAAGAAAAGCAATTCGACATTTAGAAAAAAAACGCGTTGTAATTTTTGCTGCGGGTACTGGAAATCCTTACTTTTCGACTGATACAACAGCTGCTTTAAGAGCCGCTGAAATAGAAGCTGAAGTTATATTAATGGCGAAAAATAATGTTGACGGTGTATACAGTGATGACCCTAAAGTTAACAAACAAGCGAAAAAATATGATAAACTATCGTATATGGACATGCTAAATGAAGGGCTTGAAGTAATGGATTCTACTGCTTCATCTTTATGTATGGATAATGATATACCATTGATCGTGTTTTCAATTACGGAAGAAGGAAATATTAAAAGGGTTGTTGAAGGCGAAGTTCTAGGGACAACGATAAGGGGGAAATAAAAATGCCAAGTGATGTATTAAAAGCTATGCGTGATAAAATGGAAACGGCAGTTCAAGCTTTTAGTAGAAATTTAGCAACAGTTCGAGCAGGACGAGCGAATCCAAGTCTTTTAGATAATGTATTTGTTGATTATTACGGAGCAGCAACACCACTAAATCAATTAGCACAAGTGGGAGCGCCAGAAGCAAGATTACTTGTCATTACACCTTATGATAAGACTGCAATTGGGGAAATCGAAAAAGCGATCCAAAAAGCAGATCTAGGACTTTCACCATCCAGTGACGGTAATGTTATTCGAATAAATATTCCTGCATTAACGGAAGAAAGAAGAAAAGACTTAACAAAAGTAGTCGGAAAATACGCAGAAGAATCTCGGGTTCAAATAAGGAATTTACGCCGTGAAGCAAACGATCAACTAAAAAAGTTAGAAAAAGACGCAAGTATCACAGAAGACGAATTAAGAACGTATCAAGATAATGTTCAAAAAGAAACAGATAAATTTATCGAAGAGATCGATCAGCTGGCTAAAAACAAAGAAGAAGAAATTATGGAAGTGTAAAAATCGCCCTCTTGTTTTAAGAGGGCTTTTATTTCACTTTATAAATGATTATCGATTATAATTTTAAATAACAACTTAGGATTTCTACTCGAAATAACGTTAATTACATATTAATTATTGTAAATTTTCATATAGTATCATTAAGGATGAACACGCACTATAGGGGATTTATTGTAGTTATGTTAGAGTTTAATCCTTTTGGGGGACAAATGATGTCTATGAGGTTACCTTTTTTTAATAGTAAACAAACGCAAGACGAAATTATTATAGATAACATACCAAACCATGTTGCTATCATTATGGATGGAAATGGCAGATGGGCTAGCAAAAAAGGACTACCCCGAATTGCAGGACATAAAGAAGGAATGGATGTAGTTCAAAGAATTGTCCGTGCAGCAGTAAAGTATCAAGTTAAAATTTTAACGCTGTATGCTTTTTCGACAGAAAATTGGAAACGACCTAAGCTAGAAGTAGATTTCTTAATGAGACTCCCAAAAGAATTTTTACATATCTATTTACCTCAATTGATGGAAAATAATGTAAGGATAGATACGATCGGAGAATTTGATTCATTACCAGATCATACAAAAAAGGCAATTCAATATGCAAAAGAAAAAACGAAAAATAATGATGGACTTTTGCTGAATTTTGCTATAAATTATGGAAGTAGATATGAGATGGTCCGTGCGATGAAACATATAATTAGTGATATAGAAAATGGAAAAATCGATAAAGAATCTCTTGATGAAAATACGTTGACAAAATATTTATATACAAAAGATTTACAAGATCCTGATTTACTCATCCGTACTAGCGGCGAACAGCGATTAAGTAATTTTTTGTTGTGGCAACTAGCTTATTCGGAATTTTGGTTCACAGACACATTATGGCCTGATTTTAATGAGGAAATATTTAAACAAGCTCTCTGTGATTACCAAAGCCGAAAAAGAAGATACGGAGGCATATGAGGGAGTTGACGCTTTAGTGAAACAGCGATTGATAACAGCAATTATTGGAATAATTATTATAGTACCTATAATACTATATGGTAGCTGGCCTTTTTTATTAATCTCATACTTATTGGCTACCATTGCGTTATATGAGTTAATCCGGATGTATGGTTTTAAAGAGAATAATTTATATTTCATTGTATCAAGTATATTTCTTTGGCTACTAATTTATCCAGGAGAAAATATTACAGTGTCAAATCTTGTCCTAACTAAATACGATATTATTATGCTATTTGTTGTTATCCTTTTAGTTATGACAGTAATTTCAAAAAATAAATTTACGTTTGACCAAGCAAGTTTTTTAGTGTTTTCTACGCTTTATATCGGTACAGCATTTTATTATTTATTAATAACAAGGCTAGAGGGATTAAATTATTTTTTATTTATTTTATTTATTATATGGGCAACAGACACAGGTGCTTATTTTATAGGAAAATATTTTGGAAAAAGAAAGTTATGGCCTGAGATTAGCCCAAATAAAACAATTGGAGGAGCTTTGGGCGGTATTATAATCGCTTTAATGGTATCCGTTGTTTTTCAACTAGTTTATCCTTTCGATAAATCGTTTTTAGCAATTATCGTCATAACTGTTGTGATATCCATTGTTGGACAACTAGGAGATCTAGTTGCCTCAGCGATAAAGCGACATTATGATGTGAAGGACTTTGGGAAAATTTTTCCTGGGCATGGTGGTATTTTAGATCGTTTAGACAGTTTATTATTTGTTTTAATTGTTTTGTATATTATTCAGTTTTTTTTAAGCAGATAAGAAAGCATCAAACTTTCTTGACTCACATATGTGCAACTAAGGATTGCACTTACTTAGCATAAGTGCAACATCACCTCTGTCTTTCGCCGGGAAGGCCGACTAAGAACAGGCTCTCTGCCTAACCGTCGGCATCCCCCTAGTGATAAGGGCATGTTTACTTTAGCGATAAGTCAAGTTTTCTGAGGTGTTGACCTAAAAAGGTATGGTGTTTTAGCTTTTTACGCTGAAAAAGGAGTGTTTTTTTTGACTACGGTTATAGCGTTTATATTAATGTTTGGACTGCTTGTTTCTGTTCATGAATGGGGTCATTTAATTTTTGCCAAAAGGGCTGGAATGTTAGCAAGAGAATTTGCGATAGGGTTTGGACCTAAAATCTTTTCATTTACTAGAAATGAAACATTATATACAATCAGGTTGTTACCAATTGGTGGGTATGTACGTGTTGCCGGAGATGATCCGGAAATAATTGAATTAAAACCTGGTCATCATATTGGACTTGAGTTTAATGACGAAGGAAAAGTAAATAAAATAATTGTTAACAATAAAGACAAACATCCTAATGCCCATTTAATTGAAGTGGAGTCCGTTGATTTGGATCATGACTTATTTATTGATGGTTATAATGTTGGTGATGAAACAAATGTACAACGTTTTGCCGTAGATAGAAAAGCATTTTTTATCATGGATGAAAGAGAAACCCAAATTGCTCCGTATGATAGACAATTTGCATCAAAAACGGTCGGACAACGAGCGATGCAGTTGTTTGCGGGTCCGATGATGAATTTTATTTTGGCAATTATCATTTTTATCATTATTGGCCTCGTACAAGGTATTCCTTCTGAACGGGTCATCGGAGAAGTTCAGCCAAACAGTCCTGCAGAAGAAGCGGGAATTCAACCTGGTGATGAGATTATTCAAGTCGAAGGCAGTTCTGTTACAGCATGGCAGGATTTTACATCTATCATTCAGGCAAGTGCAGGGCAAGAAGTTGATATCACTGTTAAACGAAATAATCAAACAGAGACACTCACTGTTATACCAAAGGAAGTAATACTTGAAGATATCGATGAAGAAGAAGTAAAAATCGGTCAAGTTGGTGTGTTACCAGCGTATGAAAAATCTTTTGTTAAAACATTAAAGCATGGATTTTTACAGACTTTTGAAACAACAAAATTAATTTTAACAAATTTATTTATGTTAGTTACTGGACAATTATCGATTGAAATGCTGTCTGGTCCAGTAGGTATTTATGATGTTACCAATCAAGTAGTTCAAACAGGATTTATGAATTATTTGATGTGGACGGCAATGCTTAGTATTAACTTAGGGATCATTAACCTTGTGCCTCTTCCCGCACTTGATGGTGGGAGATTGTTGTTTATCGCCATCGAGGCTGTACGCGGAAAACCAATTGCTCCAGAAAAAGAAGGATTCGTTCATGTAATTGGTTTTGCTTTATTAATGCTTTTAATGATCGTTGTTACATGGAATGATATTCAACGGTTGTTTTTATAATTAATAATGCATCGTTAGACAAGCAAATTTATATGTTATTATCTACTTAGAAAGAAATCGTTGGAATGGCTTTCTTTTCACTTCATGGAAGTGGTGCCTTTTTTCAACGATTTTCTCGCCTTTCGATCAATCCATATAGAGGATGTTCAAAAAGTTCGGTAAAAATGACACTGC
Organism: Pseudogracilibacillus amylolyticus (SeqCode); assembly: GCF_051918545.1. Classification (NCBI taxonomy): domain Bacteria; kingdom Bacillati; phylum Bacillota; class Bacilli; order Caryophanales; family Bacillaceae; genus Pseudogracilibacillus; species Pseudogracilibacillus amylolyticus (SeqCode). The sequence continues at coordinate 6,732 of NZ_JBPPZG010000035.1, forward strand.
ATTAGGGGAACTTCGACTAAATACCGACACGTCCTGTGTCGAACGTCGAAGTCACCATATCCTGTGGAAGCTTGTTGGCTTGTTTCTCCGCTGCTCGAAACTGCGCCGCCTCGAACTTCCGACGCACAGGACGTGCTAGTGTCAGCGCCTTTAGCCGACGGATCCTTTTCATTCTCCTTTTTGAACACGTACTTATATTATATTTGTCCCCATTATTTTTATATTTTTATTGGAGGAATCGACCATGAGTCTTTCATATGAGAAAAAGATGGAAATACTATTAGAGCAACTGCGTTTTCCAGACCAAATAAAAGATACTTATTTTAAGTCGAGTGAGCTGCGCAAATTAGTTGTTTATAAAAAAAGAAAGATTTGGCATTTTCATGTTTGGGTGGAAGCAGTTTTGCCTTTTGAAATATATCGTCATTTTTATGATAGTTTACAAGAATCTTTCCAAGAAATAGCAGCAGTCCAATTAACAATTGAAACTGAAAATCAACATTGCAATGAGACGGAACTAATAAATTATTGGAACTATTTTCTAAAGAAATTTCCAGCAATCTTACCTAACCATTTGGAAATATTGAAACAACTGCCGAAAATAGAAGACAACATCATGATATTTAATGTTAAAACAGAAGCTGAAGCTGTATCTTTAAAAAGAAAAGTTGAAGAAGGATTTCAAAAATATTGCCAGCACATCGGATTAAAAAAATATACGTTAAACTTTCATATAAATACAGAAAAACAAGAACTGGAAAACTTCCGTAAACAAACAATCGAAGAAGATAAACAATTTGTTTTAAATGCTGTTAAGCAACAAAAAGAAAGACAAGAACAAAAGGATAATTTCACGAAAGCGGTCGAATTTAAAATCGGTTATGATATTCCTGATGATGTTGTTAAAATGGAAGAAATAACGGAAGAAGAAAAAAGAATTGCGGTACAAGGATATGTATTTCTGTCGGAAGTTAGAAAATTGCGTTCAGGTAGGAGTCTTCTAATTTTAAAAGCTACGGACTATACAGATTCACTTGAAATAAAGATGTTTTCTCGTAATGATGAGGATGAAGCTGTTTTTGGACAGGCAAAAGAAGGTATTTGGATTAGAGCACGTGGGCGAATCCAAACAGACCTTTATTCTAATGAATTAACGATGATGGCAAATGATATTCAGCAAGTAAGTGTTGAATTGCGGATGGATAAAGCAAATGAAGGTGAAAAGCGGGTTGAACTCCATGCCCATACAACGATGAGCCAATTAGATGCCGTCGTCAGTCCAACACGGCTCATTTCCCAAGCTGCAAAGTGGGGACATTCCGCCATCGCGATTACAGATCATGCTGCTGTTCAAGGGTTTCCGGAAGCTCATTCGGCGGCAAAAGCGAATGATATTAAAGTAATCTATGGTGTCGAAGCAAATGTTGTTGATGACGGAGTTCCTATCGCTTATAACAGTACAGATTTATTATTAAAAGAAGAAACGTATGTCGTTTTTGATGTTGAAACAACAGGACTTTCTTCCGTTTATGACACGATAATAGAACTTGCTGGTGTGAAAATACGAAATGGTGAAATTATTGACCGATTTGAAAGTTTTGCTAATCCACACCGTTCTTTACCTGAAAAAATAATCGATATTACAGGAATTACTGATGATATGCTTGTAGGTGCACCAGAAGTAGACGATGTACTAAAGAAATTTCATGAGTGGGTGGGAGACAGTACTTTAGTCGCTCATAATGCCACGTTTGATATCGGTTTTTTAAATCAAGGATATACCAAAATTAATTATCCTCGAATAAAAAATCCAGTCATCGATACACTTGAACTAGCACGATTTCTTTTTCCGGAACTTGGTAACCATCGTTTGAACACATTATGTAAACATCTGGATGTTGAATTAACGCAACACCACCGGGCTATTTATGATGCAGAAGCGACAGGATATTTATTTTGGAAATTAACAGAGCGTTTAGAAGAAAAAGAGATAAATAATTTGAACCAATTAAATGATCATATCGGCGAAGGAGATAGTTACCAGCATTCAAGACCGTATCATTGTATTCTTCTCGCTAAAAATGAAATAGGATTAAAAAATTTATATAAATTAATTTCTTATTCGCACACAGAATATTTTTATAGAGTTCCGCGGATTCCACGTTCTCTACTTACTAAAATGAGAGAAGGATTATTCATTGGCTCTGCTTGTGATCAAGGAGAAATATTCGAGACATTAATTCAAAAATCCGTTGATGAAGCCGAAGAAATAGCCGATTTTTATGATTTCCTAGAAGTACAGCCTCCAGAAAATTACTATCACCTGATTGAAAGGGAGATTGTACAGACCGAAGCACAAATTATTGATATTATTCGAAACATTATTGAACTCGGTAAACGAACGAACAAAATTGTAGTAGCTACTGGGAACGTTCATCATATTGAGGATCATGAAAAACAATATCGGGAAATTTTAATTGCCTCACAGAAAGGGAATCCATTAAATCGAGTAACATTACCAAATACACCATTTAGAACAACAAATGAGATGTTAGATTTATTTTCATTTCTAGGTGAAGAAAAGGCTTACGAAATTGTAGTCAAGAATCCTAATCAAATTGCTGAAGAAATTGAGCGAATATCACCAATAAAAAGTGATCTATTTACACCTAGTATTGAAGGCGCGGAAGAAGAAATTAGAGAGCTTACATATAATACAGCACAATCAATTTATGGCAATCCATTACCCGAGATTGTTGAAGCAAGGATTAAGAAAGAGCTTGACAGTATTATTGGTCATGGTTTTGCCGTCATTTATTTAATCTCACATAAACTTGTAAAAAAATCATTAATCGATGGTTACTTAGTTGGTTCTAGGGGTTCAGTCGGTTCCTCGCTTGTTGCAACGATGACCGAAATTACTGAGGTAAATCCGTTACCTGCTCATTACGTTTGTAGGAAATGTCATTATAATCAGTTTTTTACTGATGGCACGTATGCAAGTGGCTTTGATCTACCTGATAAAAACTGTCCAACTTGCGGTGAGCCTTTAGAAAAAGACGGGCAAGATATTCCCTTTGAAACGTTCTTAGGATTTAAAGGAGACAAAGTACCGGATATAGATTTAAATTTCTCCGGAGAATATCAGCCAATTGCACATAATTATACAAAAGAATTGTTTGGGGAAGATTATGTATATAGAGCGGGTACAATTGGAACGATCGCAACAAAAACGGCTTATGGGTATGTAAAAGGCTTCGCAACAGATAAAAATATTCATTTCAAGGGTGCAGAAATTGACCGGCTCGTCCACGGTTGTAGTGGAGTAAAGCGGACGACAGGCCAACACCCGGGAGGAATTATCGTTGTTCCAAATGATAAAGAAATATACGACTTTACGCCGATTCAGTATCCGGCAGATGATCGAAATAGTGAATGGAAAACAACTCATTTTGATTTCCATTCAATTGAAGACAATTTATTAAAATTGGATATACTAGGTCATGATGACCCAACTGTTATAAGAAAACTGCAAGACTTAAGTGGAATTGATCCAAAAGAAATACCAATTGATGATGAGGAAGTAATGAAAATATTTTCAAGTACCGAACCACTTGGAATAAAACCGGAACAAATTGATTGTAAAACAGGTACATTAGGTGTACCTGAATTTGGAACAGCCTTTGTTAGACAAATGTTAGAAGAAACAAAACCAAGTACATTTGCAGAGCTTGTAATTATTTCAGGACTATCGCATGGTACAGATGTGTGGCTTGGAAATGCTCAGGAATTAATTAATGATGGGATTTGTGAAATTGGGGATGTAATTGGTTGCCGTGATGATATTATGGTATATTTGATGCAAAAAGGGTTAGAAGCCTCCTTAGCTTTTAAAATTATGGAATCAGTCCGTAAAGGAAGAGGCTTGCAAGATGAATGGATAGATGAGATGCGCAAGTCTAATGTACCTGAATGGTATATTGAATCGTGTAAAAAAATAAAGTATATGTTTCCAAAAGCACACGCAGCAGCATATGTCCTTATGGCGGTAAGAATTGCTTATTTTAAAGTTCATTATCCCATCTTCTTTTATTCAGCATATTTTTCAATTCGAGCAAGTGATTTTGAATTAGATACGATGGTTAAGGGATCCGAGGCGCTTAGAAATCGAATTAATGAGATTAAGGGAAAAGGAAATGATGCTCCACCTAAAGAAAGAAGTTTGTTAACCGTATTAGAAGTAGCGCTAGAAATGTGTGAACGCGGGTATAGTTTTCAAAAAGTAGATTTGTATCGTTCAAGTGCAACAGAATTTATAGTGGATGGAAATACGCTAATTCCTCCATTCAATGTAGTCGATGGGCTAGGAACAAATGCAGCAATCAATATTGTAAAAGCACGCGAAGATGGAGAGTTCCTGTCAAAAGAAGATTTACGTGAAAGAAGCAAGATCTCTAAAACCGTTCTTCAATACTTAGATGCACATGGTTGTTTGGAAGGAATGGAAGAAGAAAACCAACTTTCTCTCTTTTAAATTGAAACAGTTGTTTTCGAACAGAAACTATGTTATACTGACACAGGAATGTCGTAAAAATGCCGAGTAAAAAGAGTGGGTTTTCCCACTCTTTCTTCTATAATCAACACACTTCTTTCCCCTTGCCATCGATTCGGCGGGGGTTTTATCTTTACGGCGTTGTTAACCCACCCGCCTTATAGCGAACTTTTGAAAGTGAATCAAACATTTACGCTATTCAACGTATCTTTATTATGTTAATTAAAAAATGAAAAATTATATTTTGTTCATACTAAGATAAATGATACATAGAGGAGGAATCGATATGGCAGAGGCAATATTAACAGAGGTTAAGAAGTTAGTGGAACCAATTTTAAGCGAGCGTAAGTTGACACTAGAAGATATTGAGTATGTTAAAGAAGGTAAGGATAACTTTTTACGGATCTACATTGATAAGGTGGGTGGTGTTGATTTAACGGAATGCAGTATTGTGTCAGAACGTTTAAGTGAAAAACTTGATGAACAAGATCCGATAGAAGGAACTTATTTTTTAGAAGTTAGTTCACCAGGTGCTGAAAAACCGTTAAAAACACCAGAAGATTTTAAAGCGAACATTGATCAGAATATTTATGTTTCTTTATATGTTCATATCGACGGTGAAAAAGAATATGAAGGAATTTTAAAAGATTTCTCGAATAATGTTGCGACAATTGATTACAAATTTAAACATCGCATAAAGCAAGTTCAAATACCTTATGAAAAGATTGCAAAAGCAAGACTTGCTGTGATGTTGTAAAAGGGGGATGAATAGAATTGAGCAGTGAGTTGTTCAGTGCAATAGATTATTTAGAAAAAGAAAAAGGGATCGATAAAGCTACGCTGTTGGATGCATTAGAGGCTGCATTGATATCTGCGTATAAGAAAAATTTCAAATCAGCTGGCAATGTATCCGTAAAGTTTGATGAAGAAGAAGGGACCATGCAAATCCACGCTAGAAAGACAGTTGTCGAGGAAGTGGAGGACGAGCAAGAAGAAATTTCATTAGATGAAGCTAAGGAAATAAACTTAGGCTATGAAATAGGAGATATCGTTGAAATAGAGGTTACACCAAAAAACTTCGGTCGCATTGCTGCTCAAGCTGCAAAGCAAGTTGTTACCCAACGCGTTAGGGAAGCAGAGCGCGGCGTTATTTATAATGAATATGCTGACCGAGAAGAAGATGTTATGACAGGAATTATCCAAAGAATCGATCCTAATTTTGTTTACGTTGATTTAGGAAAAATCGAAGCGAAATTGGCAAAACAAGAGCAGATTGCAACGGAAGAATACCTTGTACATGATCGTATAAAAGTTTTTGTTACGAAGGTAGAGAATACAAATAAGGGACCGCAAATTTTTATTTCTCGCTCCCACCCGGGCTTATTAAAACGATTATTTGAAATGGAAGTACCGGAAATATATGAAGGTATTGTGGAGATTAAGTCAATTTCAAGAGAGGCCGGAGACCGTTCCAAGATTTCTGTATATGCTAGTAACCCTGATGTCGATCCTGTTGGCTCATGCGTAGGACCTAAAGGGCAGCGAGTTCAAGCAGTTGTGGATGAATTAAATGGTGAAAAAATTGACATTGTGGAGTGGTCAGAAGATCCTGTTATTTATGTTTCTAACGCTTTAAGTCCATCGAAGGTGATCGACGTTCTCGTTGATGAGGAAAATAAAGCAACAACTGTCATTGTTCCAGATTATCAATTATCCCTTGCAATCGGAAAGCGTGGGCAAAACGCTCGTTTAGCGGCTAAATTAACGGGATGGAAAATTGATATAAAAAGTGAAACAGTAGCAAAAGAAGAAGGATTATTAACAGAAGGAACTGAAGATGATAATTTCTTATCGAATGAGTTCGAGGAAGATCATTTATTAGGGGAAGAAACAGCTAATGAAACGTTGCTTCTAGATGAAGATGAGCGTTTGCTACCTGATGAAGACGAAGAAGCAGATCACAAAGATAATTCTTTATTCGATTAATGGGGGGATTTTATCATGACAAAGAAACGAAAAATACCTCAGAGAAAATGTATCGTGACAAATGAATTAAAACCGAAGAAAGAAATGATCCGAATCGTCAGAAATAAAGAAGGGGAAGTTTTTATCGATCCTACCGGTAAGCAAAATGGTAGAGGAGCCTATATTTCGATTGATAAAGAAGTGTTTGAAGAAGCTGAGAAAAATAACGTTTTAGAAAAAGTATTTAAAGTAAAAATAGATCCCAGTTTGTATGCAGAATTAAAAGAGATTATAGGCGAATAAAGATGAAAAACAATTATTTAAATATTGTTGGCTTAGCTTATCGTGCTAGGAAATGTTCAACTGGGGAAGACACTATTATCTATGACATTAGAACAAACAAAGCAAAGTTAGTACTAATTGCAAATGATATTAGTGAGAGTACGAAAAAGAAACTAACTGATAAATGTAATACTTTTCAAATTCCTTATATAGAAGTAGATAATCGGACTATTTTAGGTAGTGCTATAGGAAAATCAGATAGAGTTGCCGTTGCTATTCTTGATGAAGGATTTGCAACGAAACTAAAATGTCTACTTCTATAAATATTTGTGGGGGTGAACGTATGGGTAGAATGAGAATATATGAGTATGCTAAGAAAAATAATGTGACAAGTAAAGAAGTAATTGATCAATTGAAAAATATGAACATCGAAGTATCTAATCATATGTCTTCTATTACTGCGGAGACGATCAATAAATTAGATAAAACGTTCAATAAAACAGAACATAATGAAAAGAAACAAGAGAAACAAAAAGTGGATTCCAATAAAGCCACAATCACGAAAAAACAGACTGGTGACAAGAAACAAAAAAATCGCCCAAAACCAAAGCAACAGCCAAAACAAAAAGGAAAACAGCATAAGAAAAACCAAAAGAATAAGAAAAGTAATAGTGAACAACAAGTCAAGTCTCAACATGAAACTCCGAAGCATATCGTGTACAGTGAGACACTAACTGTAAATGATTTGGCTGACAAACTTCATAAAGACGTTTCTGAAATCATTAAAAAATTAATGTTCTTAGGAATTATGGCGACCAAAAACCAGGATTTAGATGATGATGCGGTTGAATTAATTTGTAGTGATTACGGAGTAACGGTAGAAAAAGAAATTATTCTAGAAGACACAGATTTTGAGAAATACCGTCAAGAGGACAAGGAGCAAGATTTACAAGAACGTCCTGCAGTGGTAACAATTATGGGACACGTTGACCATGGTAAAACAACATTATTGGATTCCATTCGTCACACGAAAGTAACGGCAGGTGAAGCCGGTGGTATTACCCAACATATTGGTGCATATCAAGCCGAAAGCAATGATAAAAAAATTACTTTCTTAGATACTCCCGGCCACGAAGCTTTTACAAGCATGCGATCCCGCGGAGCTGAAGTAACGGATATTGCAATTCTAGTTGTAGCTGCAGATGATGGTGTAATGCCACAGACTGTAGAGGCAATAAACCATGCTAAAGCTGCTGGTGTTCCAATTATTATTGCTGTAAATAAAATGGATAAAGAAACAGCAAATCCAGATCGTGTGATGCAAGAATTAACTGAATATGAGTTGATTCCAGAAGATTGGGGCGGAGATACAATTTTTGTACCAATCTCAGCAATTCAAGGGGAAGGAATTGACGAGTTACTTGAGATGGTTCTATTAGTTGCGGAAATGGCAGAATTAAAAGCAAATCCGAATAAACCAGCATTCGGAACAGTTATAGATGCGCAATTAGACAAAGGGCGCGGGGCTGTTGCAAGTCTTTTAGTTCAAGATGGAACGCTTTCTGTCGGAGATTCTATCGTTGTTGGTAACACGTATGGCCGTGTTAGAGCAATGGTAAACGATGTCGGACAGCGTATTGAAAAAGCAGAACCATCAACACCTGTTGAAATTACCGGTCTTAATGCAGTACCTCAGGCAGGAGATCAGTTCTTAGTATTTGAAGATGAGAAAAAAGCAAGACAGATTGGGGAAACAAGACAGCAACAGCATATTGTTGAAAGTCGTGGCTCCCAGACTAAAATTAGTTTGGACGACTTGTTTGAACAAATTAAACAAGGTGAAATGAAAGATTTAAATGTTATAATTAAGGCAGATGTTCAAGGATCCGCGGAAGCTTTAGCTGCTTCTTTAAGAAAAATAGAAGTAGAAAATGTAAATATTAATATCATTCACTCTGGCGTTGGCGCAATTACTGAATCTGATATTATTCTTGCTTCCGCTTCAAATGCTGTTGTCATTGGCTTTAATGTTCGACCTGATGTGAATGCACAAAAAGCAGCCGAATCTGAAAAAGTGGATGTTCGTCTCCATAGAGTTATATATAAAGCGATCGAAGAAATGGAAGCGGCAATGAAAGGATTACTTGATCCAGAATATGAAGAAAAAGTAATCGGGCAAGCGGAAGTAAGAGAAACGTTTAAAGTATCCAAGATCGGTACCATTGCAGGAAGCTATGTAACCGACGGAAAGATAACACGAAATTCTAGTGTGCGATTAATCCGTGATGGTATTGTCTTATTTGAAGGTGAAATACTAGCATTAAAACGTTTCAAAGATGATGTAAGAGAAGTTGTCCAAAACTACGAGTGTGGAATTACAATTAAAGATTTTAATGATATTAAAGTTGGAGATATTATCGAAGCATTTGTCATGGAGGAAATTGACAGAACATGATCGTATATGCAGAAATAGAATGCAAAATTTACAATACACATTCTTTAAAAGAGAAACGTTCTGTTATCAAACGATTAATTGCAAGAATTCGAAAAGACTTTAATGTCTCTATTTCAGAAATTGAGTTTCAGGATTTATGGCAACGAACGAAGCTTGCAATTGTCACAGTGGCGAATGAATTATTATACGCCGAAAAAATCATTCAAGAAGTGATCAAAGTAATTGATCATGATCCGGGTCTAGAAAGAACAATTACGACGATTGACCGATTATAAATTGGCTTTCTATCATGTCATAAATTTGGGGTGAAAGAAATGGAAAATATGCGAACGAATCGTGTGGCCGAACAAATGAAAAAAGAAGTAGGCGATATTTTAAATCGTCAAATAAAAGACCCCCGGGTTGGGTTTGTTACGGTGACAGATGTTGAACTTACAAATGATTTGCAACATGCTACCGTTTTTATCTCTGTGCTTGGAAACGAAGATGAAAAACAAGCCACTCTTGTCGGTCTGTCCAAAGCAAGTGGATTTATTCGTTCCGAGCTAGGGAAACGGATCCGTCTAAGAAAAACTCCGGAAGTTGTTTTTCAATTTGATGAAGCACATGAGTATGGCAATAAAATTGACTCCATTCTCCGCAAATTAAATAAAGAATAATAAAAATCTGACCCTACTTTTAGTTAATGGATGGGTCAGATTTTTGTCCGTTTTTTTAGGAAAGGGGAAGCAAAGATGTTACATGGCATCTTACCGTTATACAAACCTAAGGGGTTTACGTCTCATGATTGTGTTATGAAAGCTAGGAAGTTATTAAAAATAAAAAAAATTGGACATACAGGTACGTTAGATCCGAATGTGGAAGGTGTTCTGCCAATTTGTATTGGTGAGGCAACAAAAATTATTCCATTTCTGTTAAGTTTACAAAAAGTTTATATTGCTGATGTAAGCTTAGGAAAATCAACGACTACGGAAGACAGTGATGGTGAGGTAGTGGAAGAAAAGCCTGTTATTCATCCACCTTCTGATAATGAGGTCTATCACGCATTAGAGCAATTTAAAGGAGAAATTAAACAAACTCCTCCTATTTACTCAGCGGTGAAAGTAAAAGGAAAACGATTGTATGAATACGCAAGACAAGGAATAGACGTAGAACGTCCAGAAAGACATGTAACGATTTATGATATTGAAAAGTTAGCTCTGTCCGAGCGAAAAGAAAATACTATTTTTCGGATAAAAGTTACTTGTTCAAAAGGTACTTATATTAGAACATTATGTGTTGACATTGGAAAAAAGCTCGGTTTTCCATCCCATATGTCCTATTTACAACGAATTGAAAGTGATACAATTACATTACAGGAAACCGTCACCTTTACAGAAATTGAAACTAAGTTAAATGAGGGTAAGATAGATGAATTAATTTTGCCAATTGAAAGAGGAGTAAAGCATTTACCTAGTTTCGAAGTTGATGCAAAGATAAGAACAAAAATTTTACAAGGTCAAAAACTTCCTATTTCGGAAAAAGTACCAACAACGAGTCCCTTTAAAGTAATGTATAATAATAAATTATTAGCTATTTATGAAAAACATCAAAATAATGAACACGAAATAAAACCTGTTCGGGTTTTTAATGTTCATAAGAACGTAGGTGAATAATATGAAAACGATAAAACTAACCTATCCACATCATTTGAAAAAGGAAGATTTACCTGAAACGATTGCCGCTATTGGATTTTTTGATGGGATACATAAAGGTCACAAAGAGGTTATTACAGATGCTGTACATAAAGCGAGAGCACAACAAAAAGAAAGTGCGGTAATTTCCTTTCATCCGCATCCTTCTGTTGTTTTAAACAGCCCAGATAAACCGGTTCAATATATTACTACGATTGCAGAAAAAGAAGCACTTTTAAAGGAAATTGGAGTGGACAGGCTCTACTTAATTACATTTAATAAAGAGTTATCCGTTCTGTCGAAAGAAGCATTTATTGACCATTTTATTATTGGCTTACATATTAAACATCTTGTTGCGGGATTTGATTTTACATTTGGACACAAAGGTGCAGGAAATATGGAAAATATAGAAAGCATCTCTAAGAACAAATTTAAAGTTACATCGATCGATCCTGTTAAAGAGGAAAACGAAAAAGTAAGTTCTACTAGAATTCGTACATTATTATCTTCTGGGGACGTTTCTAAAGTAAATGAATTACTTGGTCGACCGTATGAAAGTACGGGGATTGTAATTGAAGGAGACAAACGAGGACGAAAGTTAGGGTATCCAACTGCTAATCTTAACATTGACGAAGAAAAATTATTACCCAAACAAGGAGTCTACGCTGTAAAAGTTAACTATCAAAATACCATCTATGAAGGAATGGCGAATTTAGGTGTAAAGCCAACATTTAAAACAGGTGATTTAAAACCATCTGTTGAGGTTTATATTTTTGATTTTGAAGGTAATATATATGGTGAAAGCATTTCAGTCTTATGGTATCAATTTATAAGAGATGAAATAAAATTTAATGGCCTAAATGAGCTAATCAAACAGCTTAAAGATGATGAAGCGACAATTCAAAATTATTTTAGACAATCTGATCATTAAATCACTTGCAATTTGTCGTTAAACAAGTTAATCTATACTTTGTGGAACCTTCGCTTGGCAAATCGTTTCTCCAACGTTTGCTAGGGGAATGGGGATATAGAATAGTTACTAATAGGAGGTGTGCCAATATGGCAATTTCAAAAGAACGTAAAACAGAGATTATTAATGAATTTAAAGTACATGAAAACGACACTGGTTCTCCAGAAGTCCAAATTGCAATTCTTACTGATGAAATTAATAATTTGAACGAACATTTACGCATCCATAAAAAAGATCACCATTCACGTCGCGGTTTATTAAAAATGGTTGGTAAACGTCGTAACTTATTAAATTATTTACGTGAAAGCGATGTTACCCGCTATCGTGATGTTATTCAAAAGCTAGGCTTACGTAGATAATGCGAAGTTAAAAGGCTTAAAAAGCAGGAGAAATCCTGCTTTTTTTTATAAAATGCATAAATGAATGTTTTACATATTTAACAACTAGTTTTAGCATTCATTTATTAAATTTCGTTAAATTACCTATACTATGACAAGGATACGTTTACTTTTATTTATAAAACCGATAAAATATTAACAGTAGTAGCACTGAAAGGAGTACAATTAGATGTCAGAAGCAAAACAAGTTTTCTCTACTACCATAAATGGAAAAGAATTCATCGTTGAAGTAGGAGAATTGGCCAAACAAGCAAATGGGGCTTGTATGATACAGTATGGTGAAACTTCTGTATTAGCGACAGTAACAGCTTCAAAGGAACCTAAAGACTTACCATTTTTCCCGTTAACTGTAAATTATGAAGAACGTCTTTATGCTGTTGGAAAAATTCCTGGCGGTTTTATTAAACGAGAAGGTAGACCAAGTGAAAAGGCTATTCTATCTTCAAGATTAATTGATCGTCCAATTAGACCACTATTTCCAGATGGATTCCGCAATGAAGTTCAAGTAATTAGTACTGTAATGAGCGTGGATCAAGATTGTTCCAGTGAGATTGCAGCAATGATTGGTTCATCAATCGCATTATCGATTTCAGATATTCCATTTAATGGACCGATTGCCGGAGTAAATATTGGTCGAGTAGACGGAGAATTTATTATTAATCCATCCGTTGATGAGCAAGAAAAAAGTGATTTAGAAATAACGGTTGCTGGTACAAAAGATGCGATTAACATGGTAGAAGCTGGAGCAGATGAAATATCAGAAGATGTAATTCTCGATGCGATTATGTTTGCTCATGAAGAAATTAATCGTCTTGTTCGATTCCAAGAAGAAATTGTTGAGAAAGTCGGCGTTGTAAAATCAGAAATTGAAGTATTTGAAATTGATGCTGAAATAAAACAAGATGTTGAAAGTAAAATAAAAGAAAAACTTGATGAAGCTATTCAAGTAAAAGAAAAACACGCAAGAGAAGATGCCATCCAAGCAGTTAAAGAAGAGACGCTCTCTATGTATGATGAAGAAGATGAAGAGACAATTAAACATGTAAAACTAACGTTAGATCATTTAGTAAAAGAAGAAGTTAGACGTTTAATTACAGAGGAAAAAATTCGTCCAGACGGTAGAAAAACGGAGGAGATCCGACCACTTTCTTCGAGAATAAATATTTTACCTAGAACGCATGGATCCGGTCTGTTTACTCGTGGACAAACGCAAGTGCTAAGTGTTTGTACGCTCGGTGCATTAGGCGATGTGCAAATTTTAGATGGACTAGACCTAGAAGAATCGAAACGATTTATGCACCATTATAATTTCCCGCAATTCAGTGTAGGTGAAACTGGACCGATAAGAGGCCCAGGTCGAAGAGAAATTGGTCACGGGGCATTAGGAGAACGAGCGTTAGAAAAAATAGTTCCATCGGATGAAGAATTCCCTTATACAATCCGTCTTGTCTCTGAAGTGTTAGAATCAAATGGTTCTTCTTCCCAAGCGAGTATTTGTGCAAGTACGTTAGCAATGATGGATGCAGGTGTCCCAATAAAAGCACCAGTAGCAGGAATTGCAATGGGACTTGTAAAAAATGGTGAAAATTATTCGATTCTTTCAGATATCCAAGGGCTTGAAGACGCACTTGGGGATATGGATTTTAAAGTTGCTGGTACAGAAAAAGGTATTACTGCCATCCAGATGGACATTAAAATTGAAGGATTATCTAAAGAAATTTTACAAGAATCGTTAGAACAAGCAAGAGTCGGTCGACTAAAAATATTAGAATCGATGATGGAAACAATTAATAAACCGAATAAAGAGTTATCGGAATATGCACCAAAAATTATTACGATGAAAATTAATCCTGATAAAATTAGGGATGTAATCGGACCAAGCGGAAAACAAATCAACCAAATTATTGAAGAAACAGGCGTAAAAATTGATATTGAACAAGATGGTACAGTCTTTATCGCTTCGACGGATCAAGAAATGAATGAAAAAGCGAAGAAAATAATTGAAGATCTTGTTCGAGAGGTTGAAGTTGGACAAATCTATTTAGGAACAGTAAAAAGAATTGAGAAATTTGGAGCTTTTGTTGAACTGTTTAAAGGGAAAGATGGATTGGTTCATATTTCACAACTTCAAGATAAGCGAACAAATAAAGTAGAAGATGTTGTTTCCATTGGTGATAAAATTATGGTGAAAGTAAAAGAAATTGATCAACAAGGTAGAGTAAACTTATCCCGAAAAGATGTCCTAAAAGAGGAACGAGATAGTAAAGAAAAACTGAAGTCTAAATAATGAAGCGTATTAAATAGAAGCTGGAAACCCAGTTTCTTTTTTAATTGCTTGGGAAATTATAAAATTGTAGGCTGGTTGTGGGAATAGCCATGCCCGGCTCCAGCGCCTTTGTTCTTTCAACTTTCGGTACAAGTCATATAGGTATCCTCTCTGTCATAAGCTTAGACAAGGGGTGATGTCTATGAAAGTAGTAAAAAAATTAAACTTGTACGCTATCTTACTTCTATTAATTGTTTTAACTGTTATTATCGCACCAAAAAACAATTTTTTGTTTAATAATAGCGCCATCTTTGTAACAAAGGATAATGATAAATTATTAGAAGAAATTAAAGCAAGTACAAAAAAGTATAATGAAGAACCCCAAGATGCTTATATTGATCGGGTTTGGAAAAAAACACCTGCAAGAAATGGACGAAAAGTGAATATTAAAAAGTCGTATGATACGATGAAAAAGCAAGGCTCCTTCGATGCATCCATGCTTGTGTTTGATGAGGTTAAACCCTCCGTTTCACTAAATGATTTACCTGCTTCTCCTATTTACAGAGGACATCCAGAAAAAGAAATGGTTTCCTTATTAATAAATGTGTCTTGGGGAACGGAATATATTCCCGGAATACTAAAAATATTAAAAAATGAAAATGTAAAAGCAACTTTTTTTATTGAAGGAAAATGGGCGAAAGAAAATAAAGATATCGTTAAGATGATACATGAAGAAAACCACGTCATTGGAAATCATGCCTATAACCACCCTGACATGGCTAAAATGTCCTCAAGTGAGATACGGGAACAAATCGAACAAACGAATGACATTATTGAAGCGATTATTGATGTAAAACCTAAATGGTTCGCCCCACCCAGTGGAAGTTTTAATGATAATGTTGTCAACATTGCTCACGACCTTGATATGGAAACAATTTTATGGACAGTTGATACGATAGATTGGAAGAATCCATCTGTTTCTGTTATGATTAACCGAGTTATCAACAATATTCATCCTGGAGCAACCATATTAATGCATCCAACGGAACCTGTTGCACAAGGATTAGCTCCATTGATACAAGAGATAAAGCAAAAAGATTTAAGTATTGGAACAATTGAAAGTTTATTGAATGAAAATAGATAATACATAATTGGAATACAGGGGGAAGCACGATGATCGAAACTTACAGAAGCAAAAACGGCCTTCGAATCGTATTAGAATCTGTCCCAACAGTACGTTCTGTAACGATAGGTATTTGGGTACGTACTGGTTCAAGACAAGAGACAGAACAAAATAATGGGATATCACATTTTTTAGAGCATATGCTTTTTAAAGGGACAAAAAATCGAACTGCTAAAGATATTGCAGAAGCATTTGACTCTATCGGTGGTCAAGTAAATGCTTTTACTTCAAAAGAATATACCTGTTTTTATGCTCGAGTTGTCGATACTTATAAAGAACATGCGCTTGAAGTGTTAACAGATATGCTTTTTAATTCAACATTTTTAGAGGACGAAATTGAGCGTGAGAAAAAAGTTGTTATGGAAGAAATTAAAATGTATGAAGATACCCCAGATGATCATGTTCATGACTTATTAGCAACTGCTTCTTTTGGTAATCATCCGCTTGGAAGACCAATTATCGGAACAGAAAAACAAATAAAGTCGTTTACAAGAAAAACATTAATCGATTATATGAAAGAATTTTATACACCGAAAAATATCGTAGTTTCAGTTGCTGGAAATGTTGAGCATGACTTTATTTATAAGATTGAGAGTCTTTTCAGTACCTTTAAAGATTCTAATCGTAGTTTTAAAAGTGGAAAGCCGACGTTCCTTGCAAACAAAATAATTAAAAATAAAGAGACGGAACAGGCGCATCTATGTTTAGGTTATCAAGGACTTGCAATTAATGATTCTAGAATTTCAGCAATGTTAATCATAAATAGTATCCTTGGTGGGGGGATGAGTTCTAGGCTGTTTCAAGAAGTAAGAGAAAAACATGGATTAGCATATTCTGTATTCTCCTACCATGCTGCTTATTTAGACTGCGGTTTATTAACCATTTATGCTGGAACAAATAAAGAGCAACTCAACCTTTTACAAACGACTATTAAACAAACAGTTCAGCAATTGGCGGAAAAAGGATTAACAGATAAGGAATTTATGAATAGTAAAGAACAATTAAAGGGCAATATGATGCTTAGTTTAGAAAGTACGAATAGCAGAATGAGCAGGAATGGAAGAAATGAATTATTGTTAGGAAAACAACGTTCATTAGACGATATTATTAATGACATCGATGCAGTAGACCGAAGTACAATAAATGAAGTTATGGAGCAATTGTTTTTACAAGATTATGCGGAAAGTATCATCGTACCTTAATCAATATTTCTACCTGTTGTAAAATTACGTACAGGAGGGAAAATTATGCGTTATAAGGATATAAGCGGTAAAGAAATTATAAGTATAAACACTGGAGAGAGACTCGGTGTTTTGGGACAAACGGATTTACAAATAAATACTGAAACCGGGAAGATAGAATCGTTTATTATTTCAAGTTATAAATGGTTTGGCTTGAAAAAAGAAGAAACAGAATCGGTAATTACATGGGATATGATTAAAAAAATTGGTGAAGATATTATTTTAATTGAATTTGATGAATAATAAATATGGTGACTGAGAAAAAGTGTTCTAGTCACAGAGAAATCCGAACTATCAAACAGGCTTTTTTAATTAAAAGTTTGTATTAGTTCGGATTTTTTGTTCTTATACTACTATCCATAAAATGTGCAGTAACTTTAGGTTAATTTGCTCTGTAAATATCTAAACAAAGTTGCGATGTATATACCGCTTCGGCAGAATACTTCGCTTTCCGTGGGCACGGCCTCAGCCTCCTCGCGGAAGAACCACCGCTGCGGGGTCTTCGGACTCGTGCTCTTCCCACAGGAGTCTACGTATTCTGCCTACGCTAGTATGAATTCTCAAATTAAAGAATTGTCTTTTGTCCAATAAATCTATCCCAGCGGAGCATTCCTGTAATTAAAGGAATTTGAAGGTTGAACAAAAAAGAGCCCTCTTGGTATAGTTAGGGTGTCAATGCATTGACCCTAAATAAAATACCAAGGAGAGGACTCAAATGAATTATAATCTAAATCACAAATTATCACAAATTACTCCACATACTTTAATTGTTGGAATCGATATTGCTAAAGAACAACACGTAGCACGTGCACTAGATGATCGAGGTTTCGAATTCGGGAAGAGATTGGTCTTTGATAATCGCATACATGGCTTTGAACAGCTTTTAAGTTGGATTTCCAGGCTACAAAAGAAGCATGATAAAAGTGATTTAATTATTGGTGCAGAACCAACTGGACAGTTTTGGCTAAGTCTTGCTTATTATTTAAAAGCTAAAGACATTAACTTTGTGCTGGTTAACCCTATGCACGTTAAAAAGTCCAAAGAGTTTGATGATAACTCACCATCGAAAAATGACACCAAGGATGCGCGTGTCATTGCACAGCTTGTGAAGGATGGGCGATACTCTGTACCTAACCTTCTCGATGGCATTTATGCAGAATTACGAGAAGGAATCAAATTAAGAGATCAGCTTACCAAGCAACTAATCGTCATTGATGGGCGCATTCAAAACCATATCCAGCGATATTTCCCGGAGTTTAATGATGTATTTAAAGAATGGGATGGTAAAACCGCGCTATTTACGTTACGGGAGTTTCCTTTTCCTTCGGACATTCGCCAAATGACTCCAGAAGAAATAGTAGCTCAATGGAGAACCGTAATCAAAAGTGGAATTGGTATCAAACGAGCCACTTTATTAGTGGAAATGGCTAAGAACAGCGTTGGCATCGAAGTTGGATTGCGTTTCGCTAGGAAAGAATTACAAAGCCTCCTAGACCAATATGAGTTGCATCATAAACAATTAGAAGAGCTGGAAGAAGAAATCACAGAACTAATGGAAGATATACCTGGAGCCAAAGAAATGATAGCTATCAAAGGGCTTGGAGAGATGACAGTAGCCACCTTTTTATCAGAAGTTGGGGATCTCGCTAACTATCAGCATCCGCAACAATTGGTGAACTTGGCAGGATTGTCGTTACAGCAACATAGTTCTGGTAAATTCAAAGGGCAAACTAAAATAAGCAAACGAGGACGAAAGAAATTGCGAAAAGCCTTATATATAGCGATAAGACCTCTTGTGGCCAATAATCCAACGTTTAAGGCGCTGCACAAGTATTATACAACCCGTCCCACCAACCCACTCAAGAAACAACAATCACTTATTGCGTTGTGTGGGAAGCTAATACGTGTACTGTTCGCAATTGGTAAAAAGCAGTGTGAATTTGATGGAAATAAGTTATTAAAGGGAATACCTCAAATCGAAACGTTACAGGTAGCTTAGGCTTTATGAAAGAAATTAATAGATCAATGTTTTTGTGTTTCTAGACTGAACAAACACCAACAATGCAGAGTCGGAGTTCATTTTTTTCAGTACGGGCAATATGACCCAGCAGCGGAGCTTTTCCGACCTCCACCTTGTGGATACGCAGGACGAAGGAATGTATGGATAACAATCCCGAGAGAAATGGGAGGGTGAGCGACCACAAATTGTGTGGAGAATGAAGCATGGTTATATACAATTCATTACCAAATATTAACAATTTGGTCGTTAGGATGGGGTTAACCATGTTTGAAAATTCAGTCTCCTATCTTTGGTTATGTATCACCCAATACAAATCAGTATAGATGTTAGTGAAATTCTAAGAAAACAGAAGCATTTTGAAGATAAATGGACTTTATAGAGGGAGGAAATACATGGAGACTCCTGGTCGGCTAGAGGCGGTCACGTCCTGTGGTTCTACGCCGACATTAGGACGTCCCGTGACGTCATCGACACTAGTACGTCCTGTACGTCGGAAGGCTCATCAGCCGCCTGCGGAAAGCGGAATGTATTTCCG
>NZ_JBPPZG010000036.1:0-26244 GCF_051918545.1 Pseudogracilibacillus amylolyticus (SeqCode)
CAAGCCTTCACATATATATTCAAATAAGCTTCAAAGCACACTAAGAAAAATTAACTTAAATGTGTCCTAAATATTGACGTAGATCCAAGATTATAAAAAATAATAATTATCGGAAATAAGCATAAAGCGAAGAGTAAATCTTTTTCTATAAGCATTATCTTGATGGCATACGTTAGACAGCTATAAAAGCTGGACTATTTCCCTCCTCTAGGGATTTGGTGATTTCCTATCTTTTCAAAGAAATTAATAATAAATGAATGATCTTTCTTCGCATTTCCATTAGCCATTTGTGAACTAAAAATCTCCTTAACAAGGTTGGTAATAGGTAAAGGTAAACCGATTGCGTTTGCGGAAGACTGAATATTAGTAAGGTCTTTAAAGTTAGTTTCTATTCTACCACCTGGTTCGAAGTTTCTCTCTAATATCATTGGCATTTTTGCATGCATTACTGCACTGCCTGCAAGTCCACTGTTTACAGCTTCGTAAAGTTTATTTAGATCAATACCTGATTTACTAGCAAATATGGATGCTTCTGATAAGGCAGCTAGGTGAATACTTACGAGAATTTGATTAGCTAGTTTTGCTACAGAACCTGCACCGCTGTCACCTATGTGAACTATTTTATTTCCCATTGTCTGAAGAATTGGAAACACTCGTTCAAAAGGTTCTTTATCCCCTCCAACCATGATAGAAAGGGTGCCTTCAATTGCCATAGGTTCTCCGCCGCTGACGGGAGCGTCTATAAACTGTATCTGATAATCTTTTAATTTAGTATAAAAAGATTTTGAGTCCTCAGGTGAAACTGAGCTCATATCGATAATAATCGTATTGGCAATTCCGTTTTTAGCAAGACCATCATCCGCGAATAATACCTGTTCAACATGTTTTGCTGCAGGTAACATGGTAAAAATAACATCACTGTTTTCTGCAATTTCCTTATTTGAGTAGCATGGTTCCCCACCTAATTCAGCTAGCTCATTTACGGCGTCCCTATTTAAGTCATGTAAATACGTTTCATAGCCAGCATTTATCACACGTTTTGCCATAGGCTTCCCCATAATCCCTAACCCAATAAACCCTATTTTCATAATTATAACCTCCTTTGTAATTGTTTCCAATCATCATTTTATACCAAAATGAAAGGAAAGTACATAAAATAAAATCAAAAAATAATAAATGAAATAATAATACAACTATATAAATATGAATTTATTTAAGGATTTACTTAAAATTATCACTGATTAACGTATTTTGAACTAGTTTCTCAAATAGTAGATTTAATTTTAATCAGGATTCCTTAAATGATCATTTAATAAGAATATTGACAAATTGAAAGTAAATGATAAAATAAGAAAGTGATAAATGTAATCGATTTCAAAGTGTTATATATTTATAAATATAGAAATTTAAGGGGAGTGATGATGGAATTTCTTTGTCAGGGTTCAAACTTGGGTACTAAATCATACTATTGAAGCGGATATTAGATAATGTTAAGTGTGGTAGTTTAACCGCTTTAGATAAGCAAGTAGTTTATAGGAGATATAAAAATGGTTAAAAAGGGAGTTTAAATTAGCAGTGGTGACATTATCACATGCTTTTCTTGGTGGAAATTCATCTACTAAGGAATCAAAAAATACAAAATCACTATTTTAACTATTACTTCATTTTCCCTGATCAATTCTTGGCCCTAATCAGGGATTGAATTACAGAATGTCACTACCTATAAATTAACAATACATCATAATTTAGTTGATAATTTTTAAAAATGGAGTGAAAGAAATGAAAAAGTTGATCAATGATCCTAAAAACGTAGTAGAAGAGATGGTAGAAGGGTACGTCAAGGCACATCCTAATTATATTAGACAACTTACTGAAAATGAAAGGGCTTTAGTGACAACTAGAGAAACTCGTGATGGGAAAGTTGGTATTTTAATCGGTGGTGGTTCCGGTCATGAACCGGGGTTTATGGGTTATGTTGGAGATGGTATGGCTGATGGTGTAGCTGTTGGTAATATCTTCGCATCTCCGTCTCCGGATCCTATTTTAGAAGTTACTAAAGCTATTGATAAAGGTGCTGGAGTGGTATATCTATATGGTAACTATGCTGGAGATGTAATGAACTTCGGTATGGCAGCTGAAATGGCTGAATTAGAAGAAGACATTAAAGTAGGGGTAGCTTTGGCAACTGATGACGTTGCATCCGCACCAAAAGATGAAAAAGAAAAAAGGCGTGGCATAGCAGGTGAGTTTTTCATTTTTAAAGCTGCAGGTGCTGCCGCTGACTTTGGCTATAATTTAGATGAAGTGGTACGAGTTGCAAATAAGGCGAATGAAAATACGCGTTCGATGGGTGTTGGATTATCTCCATGTTCCCTACCGCAAACTGGAGAACCTAGCTTCGAGATTGGTGACGATGAAATGGAAATTGGGTTAGGACACCATGGTGAACCAGGAATTGAAAAAGGGACAATTCAATCTGCAAATAATGTAGCTGATCGATTAGTTAATGATATTTTAGCGGATATTGAGATTAATAAAGGAGGAAAAGTGGCTGTTCTTGTAAATGGACTTGGGTCTACGCCTCGGATGGAACTATATATTACTTTTAGAAGAGTAGAGCAAATTTTAAAAGAAAAAGGAATTGAAATTTATCGTTCGTATGTTGGGGATTACATTACATCCCTTGAAATGGGCGGGCTATCTGTAACACTTATGAAGTTAGATGATGAATTAATTAAAACAATTGATCATCCAGTAGATTGTCCAATGTTTGTACAAAAATAGTATAAAATGAAAGGAAGTTCTTTATGAAAATTTCTGCGAATCAATTTATAGAATACTTTAAAAAGGTTATAAATATGATTGAAGAAAAAAAAGATTATCTCTGTGAATTAGATCGTAAACTAGGTGATGGAGATCATGGTGTTACCATGTCTATTGGATGGCAAGCGGTAAATCAAAAAATAGAAAATGAATTAAAAGACGAAGAAGATTGTTCTACAATAAGCTTAACAGTTGGTAAAACGTTCTTAAGTGCTGTCGGGTCATCTGTTGGCCCTTTATATGCTACAGGTTTTATGCGTGGTGCAAAAGTAGTGAAGGGTAAGTCGGAGTTAACGGAAAAAGACCTTGTGGATTATTGGGTTGCCTTTGCAAAAGGGATTAAAGAAAGAGGTCAAGCTGAAGTTGGAGATAAAACGATGGTCGATACGCTTGAACCGTTTTTTATTGAGTTAGAAGCTAAATTTAAAGAAACTAATGACTTTATTATTTCATTTACGACTGCGGTTGAAAAAGCAAAAGAAGGAATGGAATCAACAAAAGACCTTTTGTCCAAAAGGGGTCGTTCTAGTCGTTTAGGTAATCGTTCTATCGGAGCACAAGATCCCGGGGCAACATCTGCGTATTACATCCTATCAACGTTCTTAAGCTTGTTGGAAAATAAATTACAATCTAGTTAATAGACATCATCATAAGATTCAAATAATTAAAAGAATCGGAGACCTTCCCCGATTCTTTTTTGTAAGCAACCTATACCATTCTTTATATCCACAGTGTGCCAATCTGGCTTTTTATTGATTACCAAAACCTTTACAAAGTGTTCGGCTAAAGAATAAATAACTTATACTTTATAAATATAAAGCCTCTGTACAATTCTTTGACTTATGAACAATTTCACCTATATTCCAAACTAAAAGAATAGGACCACTAAAAATGTTGATTTATAGAAAAGTTGCCTCCGAAAACTGGAACATTTATTTGTTATTACTTTCGCTTCTTAACTATTATGTAAAAACAACAGAATAATAAATTGAAATTGATAATATTCAATAATAATATTGACAAAACGAAAAAAAATGATATTATAAATATGACATATATTGAAAACGATTACAAATGATCAGTTACTATTGGGAGGAAGGGATATAATGGAATATGGATGTCAAGGATCAACGTGGGTGCTGGATTACGATATCGAAGCTGATATAATGGATAAAATTATGGACGATGTAAAACAAGGCGGTTTTACCGGTCTAGATATGCAGGTTTCGTTATTAGGAAGATATAAAAATGACCCAAACCGTTTCAAAGAAGAATTGGATAAAAGAGGTCTGAAGTTAGCGGCTTTGACATTGCCGCATGCCTTTGAAGGCGGAAAATCTTCTGATAAGGAAAGAGAATTACAAGACTATTACTTTAATTATATAAAGCACTTTCCAGGTGCAATTCTAAACATACCTTCTCGTGTAGGTCCAAATCGTGATAATCTATTTAAACGACAAAAAGAGATAATTAAAGGTGCAAATGAATTAGGGAAACGGGCTTATGAAAACGGTATTGTCACTTCGTTACACCCAATCTCCTATGAAACTTCTTATTGGAGATTCAAAGAAGACTATGATGTCCTATTTGATGGTTTAGATCCTATGTATATGGGTTATACTCCAGACGTTGGTCACATTGTTTTTGGAGGAATGGATCCAGTAGAAATAATTAAAGAAGCATTCCCTTTAATCAAGCATGTTCATTTCAAAGATGCTTCATGGAAGCGAGAGTGGAAGAAGATGGGAGAAGGGGATATTGATATACCGCAATGTGTTCAAGTTCTAAAAGATAATGGGTATGATGGCTGGCTTATAGTGGAAGAAGAAACACCAGAAGCGCAATATCAAACTACTAAAACAATTGCAGAGATTGGTAGATATGTTGAAAAGTATCTGCATCCTATTGTAAGAGGAGAATAACAATGACTAAATTTATCCCTTCATTACTTGTGCCAGAAGTTTTTCATCCAATTAAAAGAGAAAAAAATTTTACTGCTGATTTACTAGAAAGCATTATAGAGACAAATTTTTATAAATCTGTTGAATTAGGGGATGGGTTCGATGAGAAGGAGCGAAAACGGATACTAGCAGTTACAGAGAAAAATGGGATTGAAGTTACACAATGGCTTACCTTCTTAATCGAGGAAAATAATCTAGATGTTTCTTCTTTGGATACTTCGTTAAGGAAAAAAGCAGTCAGTAATCTAAAGGAAAGCTTGCCTTTAGCCGCTGAAATTGGTGCGAAAAATATAGCCATAGTAACTGGCGATGATCCAGGAAAAGAAAGCTGGGCTGAAGGAATTGAAAGCCTATACGAGAGTATATGTGAAATTGCTGAAGCTGCGAAAGAGTTTAATATGAATCTACTAATAGAACCACTTGACCGTTTTGCTCATAAAAAGCGAATTCTTGGAACAACCGATGAAACAGTAGAGTTATTAATAAAGGTACAAAAATCTCATAGAAATGTTGGAATTGCATTTGATACTGCACATGCAGCGTTAAATGGAGAAGATATTTTTGAGGCACTGGAAAAAGGGAAAGAACTCATTCATCAAATTCATTTTTCCAATGCAGTTTTAGATACTAAAAGTGAACTATATGGTGATTTTCATATGGAAATCGGCGAACCAGGATTTCTAACAGTAGACAAAATCAGTGCGATTTTGCAAAAGGCGCACGAACTGGGGATTCAAGCTGAAAAAGGGCTACGTGTCGCAGCTGAAGTACGCGGGAAAATAGATAAGGAGAACAGTATGCAAAACGAAAAAAAATTAAGGAGCATCTTAGCAGAAGCTTTACAAGGTCAAGCTGTTTAATAGTAAACGTTTATTTCCTGATAAATAAACGTTTACAATAAGAAATAAGGTGGGGACAAGATGAAAGTTGTTATTACAGATCATGAATATCCAAATTTAAGTTACGAAAAGAAAGTGCTTACTCATGATGGAGTTGAATTAGAAATTCATCAATGTAAAACTGAAGATGAAGTAATCAAAGCTTGTCGTGATGCAGATGGTATCATCAACTTATATGCTCCGATTTCTCGCAGAGTCATTGAATCGTTGGAAAAATGTAAAGTTATCACTAGATACGGTGTTGGTGTAGATACCATTGATTTGGAGGCTGCAACAGAAAGAGGGATTTGCATTGGTAATGTACCAGATTATGGAATAAATGAAGTATCAGATCATGCACTTGCATTAATGATGAATCTGTTACGAAAAATAGTTTTTGCCAATCAATCGGTAAAAAATGATGTTTGGGATGTAAATACAACAAAGCCAATTAGACGACTTAATACGCTGACAGTAGGTTTGGTCGGTTTTGGTAATATTCCAAGGAGATTAGCAGGAAAAGTAAAAGTACTTGGAATGAAGGTTATCGTCTCGGACCCTTACTTATCAGAAGAAGTAGCAAAAGAAAATGACGTTGAACTTGTATCCCTAAGTGAATTGTGTGAACGTACGGATGTTCTTTCTGTTCATGCACCACTTACAAATTCAACGAAAGGCATGATTGGCAAAGAACAATTCAATATGATGAAAAAAGGAATCTATCTTATAAATACTGCGAGAGGCCCCGTTGTAGATGAAGAGGCATTACTAGAAGCATTACAAAATGGAACAGTAGCTGGAGCAGGACTTGACGTAATTGAAAAAGAACCAATTGATCGCAATCATCCTTTTTTGTCCATGGATAATGTCATACTTACGCCACATATGGCTGGATACTCTGAAGAATCCGCTAAAGAAATGCGTTCAAAAACAGCCCTTGGTATTATTGACGTACTCGTATATGGACAATATCCAAAATACTTAGTAAATAAGGATTTGCAAGATAAACTAGATTTAAAGTCATTTGAAATGAGAGACGAATACATTTTCTAGTTGGAAGGTGAGCATAAGGTATAGGTTAATTTCCTGGATTTAGGTAACATAAGAACAATGTAAAAATCGTTGATTCCCTGATTATATAAAAAATGTGATTTCTATGAAAGTTTAGTACCCACACTCTATTTATGGGGAGGATAAGAATGCTGGATTTATTTTCACTTGAGGGAAAAACAGCTGCTATAACTGGTGCGACAAGAGGGATTGGTTCTTCGTTAGCAATTGGTTTAGCAGAAGCAGGTGCTGATATTGCACTACTCCAACGAGACCCTTCTCAAACACATGTAAAATTGGAAGTAGAGAAGCTAGGGAGTAAATGCGAAATCATAGCTTGTGATTTATCTGACATAAAACAAGTTAAAGATGCTGTACCAACAGTAATTGAGCAAATGGGAAAACTAGATATTTTAGTTAATAATGGTGGGATTCAACGTCGTTCCCCTGCAATAGAGTTCTCAGAAGAAGATTGGGATGAAGTGATGACAGTCAATTTGAAAGCAGTCTGGATGCTAGCTCAAAGTGCTGGGCAACATATGATACCGAGAAAAGGTGGGAAAATTATAAACATCGCTTCTTTGAATTCATATCAAGGAGGGATTACCATTCCTGCTTACACCTCGGTAAAAGGAGGGGTAGCTCAACTTACAAAAGCTTTATCCAATGAATGGGCACAATACAATGTAAATGTGAATGCGATTGTTCCAGGATACATTGCAACAGATATGAATGAGGCGTTAATTCAAGATAATACCCGTAACAGACAAATTATGGAAAGAATTCCGGCAGGTCGATGGGGTGAACCGGATGATTTTAAAGGAACCGTTATTTATCTAGCTTCTGATGCATCGAATTATGTACATGGACATCTGTTATCGGTTGATGGTGGATGGTTAGGGAGATAAACGAACACGAACTCTTGCTTAGAGATAATAGATGAGAAGATAATTTCTTTATTTATTCATTTTATTTTTAGAATAAAATGAAAGTATAGTGTTCAAGTCGGTTATGAAAACTGAATATTAAAAAGTGACTACGACACTATATTTAGTAATCGATTTATCAAATATCGTATTTACTAAATCGATTTATTAAGTTGATCTATTAATTGAAAACTAGTGATCTATTGTTATTAATCTGAAAAAAGTAAAGGTTCAAAAAATTTTTATTTCATTTCAATGTTTCCGGATGGTGTAATCGATGAAAACGATAACTATTACTGATGTAGCAAAACGTGCTGGAGTTTCTAAAAGTACTGTTTCACAGTATTTAAATGGTCGCTATGATTATATGGCTATAGAAACAAAAGAGAGAATTAAAAAAGTAATTGAAGAACTAGACTATAATCCGAACAAAATTGCTAGAAGTCTAAAACAGAAAAGAACGACAACAATTGGAGTAGTATTGGCCAATATCTTGTATGGGTTTAATACAAAAATAATGAGGGCTATTGAGGATGTTTGTAACAAATCAGGTTATCATGTCATTATTTGTAATGCAGATGATAATCCAGAAAAAGAAGAACGCTATATTGAAATGTTGTTATCCAAACAAGTTGATGGAATTATAGCAATACCAACCACGAATAATAACGAACTATACCAGAAGTTGTGTAAGAGAAATTATCCACTTGTTTTTATTGACCGAGTCCTACCGGATACACAAGTTAGTTGCATGTTATTAGATAATGAAAAAGCAGCAAAATTATGTGTGGAGGAGCTTATGGAAAATGGCTATAAAAAAATCGCAATTGTGACGATGATACCTGAAACAATTACTCCAAGACAGGAACGTCTCGTTGGCTTTAAAAAAGCAATAAAAGAATATGGGTTATATTCTGATATGGATTATGTTATTGCTTCTCCAATCAAGGAAATGCAGATAAGATTAGAAACCTTATTGGGATCACCAAACCGACCAGAGGCGGTGATTGCAACCAACGATTTAACACTGATGGAAATTTTGAAATATGTAAGAGCTAACAACCTTAAAGTACCTGAGGATTTAGCTCTCATTGGAATTGATGAAATGTCCTTTGCTGAGATTTTCACTCCTACTTTATCGACGGTTGCCCAACCAGCCTTTGATATAGGAGCAAGTGCGGCTAAATTATTAATTGAAAAAATAAATGGGAATGAAGTTAATATACAGAAGGTTCATCGATTTGAACCAGAATTAATCAGAAGATCTTCCTCTATAAGAAGTAATTTAGAGGTTTAGGTAGTGGAATTATACAGAAGGAACTACATAGAGGTGGGGAAATAATGGATGTTATTACAATTGGAGAGACGATGTTGCTATTCACCCCTAATACAGAAGGGCATATGCGCTATGCTTCTAACTTTTCAAGGAGATTCGGTGGGGCTGAGTCAAATGTCGCTATAGGATTAGCCAAGCTAGAGCATAGAGCTGGTTGGATTAGCCGAGTTGGGAACGATGAATTTGGGAAAGCACTGCTATCCTTTTTAAGAGGAGAAGGTGTTGATATCAGTCAGGTTAAATCTGATGATATAGCACCTACAGGCTTGTACTTTAAAGAAAAACGAACGGTCTCGGAGTTCCGAATCAAGTACTACCGTAAAGGTTCAGCTGCAAGCAAAATGAATGTAAACGATATAAATGAAGAATATCTTAAGCAAGCCAAGTATTTGCATGTTACAGGAATCACCCCTGCATTAAGTGAATCATGTTACGAAACAATCACATTTGCAATGAAGCTGGCTAAAAAGAATGGTGTTACCGTAGTATTTGACCCTAATTTAAGAAGAAATTTGTGGTCAGAAGAAAAGGCAAAAGAAGTGCTTCTTGAACTAGTATCCTATGCCGATATTGTTCTACCCGGGTTGGAGGAGGGAGAATTCCTCTATGGTACAAATGAGCCGATTAAAATAGGAAAAAGAATACTTGATTCTGGTGCATCATTAGCCGTTATTAAAACAGGTTCAGAGGGCGCTTACTATGTAACAGAAAACAAGTCTGAACATGTGCCCGGTTTCGAGGTTAGTCAAATTAAAGACCCAGTTGGTGCTGGAGACGGATTTTGTGCAGGCTTTCTATCTGGACTACTCGATGGCTTATCAATAAAAGAAAGCATAACTCGTGGCAATCTTGTTGGTTCAATTGTGGTGAAAGTTGATGGAGATGTTGAAGGACTACCCGAACGAAGTGAATTAATCAAATACCAGTCACATATTAATGATGTTGCTAGATAGGTGGAATTGGAGGAAAAACAATGAATGGTATTAGTAGAATAAAAGAGAATGGTATAGTCGCGATTATTCGTGGGCAACAACGTGAAAATATTATTCCCATCTTAGAAGCCCTACTTGAAGGAGGGATCCGTACAGTAGAAATTACAGCTGATACGCCTGGAATAACATTCGCTCTTGAAGAAGTCGTAAAAGAGTTTGGTGATGAGATGTACATTGGTGCGGGAACAGTTTTTGATTCTGAGACGGCAAAGCTTGTTATTAATAGTGGTGCAAAATTTGTTATATCTCCGACTACAAATGTTGAAACAATTCGTTTAACTAAGCGTTACGGGGCAGTATCAATGCCTGCTGCTATGACGCCAACTGAAATTTTAACTGCATTTGAAGCGGGGGCGGATATAATAAAACTTTTCCCTGCAAGAAGTTTAGGTGTAAGTTATATCAAAGATATACGTGGGCCATTACCTCAAGTGCCAATCCTTCCAACAGGGGGAATAGGGCTTGAAAATATGGAGGATTTTTTCCGAGCCGGAGTAGTTGGTGTGGGTATAGGTAGTTCCTTGGTAAAGGGAAATATGAACACATCATCAGATGAGTTGAAAAAGTTAACATTTCGAGCAAAACAGTATACTGAGAAGTTTCTTGATTTAAAACAAAAAGGGGTCGTTTCAAGTGGGGTATAAAGTATTATTTTCAGATTACGAGTATCACTCTGTTGAAATCGAAGAAAACTTAATTAGAGAACGAATCCCGAACGTTGAGTTTATTTATGCTCAATGTCGTACGGAAGAGAAAGTCATTCAAGTTGCTAAGGATGTTGATGCGATTATTAATCAATATGCACCGCTGAGTAGAAAAGTTATTGAAAATTTAACGGATTGTAAGGTAATTGCACGATATGGAGTTGGCTACAATACGATTGATGTACCGGCTGCAACGGAAAGAAACATTACGGTATGTAATGTAACTGATTACTGTTTGGACGAAGTATCCGACCATGCAATGGCTTTGTTATTGTCTTTAGCTAGAAAAATAACGTTCTTAAACAACAAAGTAAAAGACGGATTATGGGATTATAAAATAGGGACACCAATATTCAAAATTAGAGGACAAGAGATTGGTCTATTAAGTCTTGGGAATATAGCTCAAAAAGTAGCAAAAAAGGCACAGGCATTTGGTTTAAAAGTAATTGCCTATGATCCTTTCATACCTGTTAGAATAGCGAAAGAATTGGATGTGGAATTGGTAGATTTCGAGGAATTATTCCGTCGAAGTGATTATATTTCGGTTCACACGCCATTAAATGAAAATACACGCGCAATTGTTGGAGAAGAGCAGTTTAAATGGATGAAAAAAGAAGCTTTTATCATTAATACTTCAAGAGGTCCAATTATTGATGAAAAAGCCTTGATTAATGCGCTAAAGAACAACGAAATTGCAGGTGCAGGTTTGGATGTACTAGAAATTGAACCAATAAAAAAAGATAATCCTTTACTGAATATGGAACAAGTCATCTTAAATCCTCACGTTGCATGGCATTCCAAGGAAGCTGAAAAGGAGTTAAGAAGGAAAACTGCACAAAATGTTGTAGATGTTCTTCAAGGAAAAGAGCCAGAATATGTTGTTTGTTTGAAGGACTAATCAATTTAAAAGGAGATAGATCCTATCTCTTCAAGTAAATTATAAAAAGCTATTCTATTTAAACTATTATTGTTGAAAGTGAGGATAAACATGAAAATAATCAAATGGCTTGATGCCCACCTAGAGGAATCGCTATTAATTGTTCTAAGTGTTTTAATGACCTCTTCAATCACTGTACAAGTGTTTATGCGATATGTGATGAACTCTTCTCTATCGTGGTCCGAAGAGTTAGCTAGATATTGTTTCATATGGCTAGTTTATATCGGTATTAGTTATGGTGTGAAAATGCAAAAACACATTAAAGTCGATGTTGTGCTGCAATTTATGAAAGTTAGACAGATGAATATTATGGGGATTATAGCTAATTTAATCTTTTTGAGTTTTTCCCTATTAGTTATTGTATATGGAAATAATATTGCTTTACAACTTTTAGGTTGGGGGCAGACATCTCCAGCGTTACATGTTCCAATGGGGTTTGTTTATATGGCTGCTCCAGTTGGCTTTGCTTTAACTTCTATCCGTCTTATCCAACAAATCATTCTTCAAATTTTAACACTTATGGGTAAACGAGAATTTGAAGTGAAAACGGAGCAAGATATTGTAATGGAAGAGATAACAGAGGATAACGAAACTCAGAAATAAACGAGGGAGGTTAAACGTATGACAATCGCGGTTTTATTTGGAAGTTTTGCATTACTTTTACTTATAAGTGTTCCAGTTGGGATTGCTTTAGGAATATCTACCTTAATAACAATTCTTTACTCTGGTTCTGTACCAATTGAATTTTTGATGCAAGGTTTAGTTACTTCGGTCGATAACTTCCCAATTATGGCTGTTCCATTCTTTATTCTTGCTGGAGAAATAATGGGTAAGGGAGGAATTTCTGAACGACTCTTTAAAGTTGCTAACTCTATGGTTGGTAATATAACTGGTGGGTTTGCGATTGCTACCATTGTAACATGCATGTTTTTCGCTGCCATTTCAGGATCTGCACCGGCGACGGTTGCTGCTATTGGAGGTATTATGATTCCAGCAATGGTAAAACAAGGTTATGATCGTACTTTTTCTGCTGCAATTGTTGCTGCCGCGGGTTCATTAGGTGTAATCATACCACCTAGTATTCCAATGGTTATTTATGGAACATCCGCAGCTACATCTATAGGTGACCTGTTTATAGCTGGTATTATTCCTGGTCTATTAATTGGTCTTGCTTTAAGTATATATGCATTTTATTATGCAAAGAAAAAAGGATATAAAGGGAATGGTGAAAAGTTCTCTATCAAAAGAATACTTAAATCTCTATGGGAAGCGAAATGGGCACTTGCTGTTCCGGTTATTATTTTAGGTGGTATTTATGGTGGCTTTTTCACACCGACAGAAGCTGCAGCTATAGCGGTTGTTGTAGGACTTATTGCAGGATTGTTCATATATAAAGAATTGAAATGGAAAGACTTGCCACAAACTTTCATTGATTCAGCTTTAACGACAGCAACAGTATTAATCATTGTTGGTACAGCAACAGCATTTGGAAGACTACTTACGGTTGAACAAATTCCAAATCAAATTGCCGAATGGATGTTAACTGTTTCAGATAACCCAATCATTGTCATGTTGTTAATTCTAATTTTACTTCTGTTTGTTGGATGTTTTATGGATACGCTTGCAGCCATTATTATTTTAACTCCTATTCTATTACCAATTGTTACGGGCTTAGGGTTTGATCCTATTCATTTCGGTATCATCATGGTTGTAGGATTAGCGGTAGGGTTTATTACACCACCGGTTGGAGTCAACCTATTTGTTGCACAAGGTATATCTGGTGTATCGTTTGAATCACTTGTGAAGAAAGTCATACCATTTATCGTTGTATTGACTATTATGTTAGTGATTATCTCTTATGTTCCACAACTATCCCTCTTATTGATAGGGAAGTAATACTCAACAAACGTAATAGGAGTGATTGTGTGAAAATAACAAAATTGGAATGCTTTTTAGTTCCACCAAGATGGTGTTTTTTAAAAGTTGAGACAGACGAAGGAATTACTGGTTGGGGTGAGCCTGTTGTCGAGGGACGGGCTGCAACAGTAATAGCAGCGGTTATAGAGTTACAAGATTATATTATTGGTAAGAACCCACTCCATATTCAAGATACGTGGAATATTCTTTACCGTGCTGGTTTCTATAGAGGAGGACCGATCCTTATGAGTGCTATTGCAGGAATTGACCAAGCGCTATGGGATATTAAAGGGAAGTATTATGATGCACCTGTATATGAATTGTTAGGCGGGAAAGTAAGGAATAAAATGCGTGTCTATACCTGGATCGGTGGAGATCGTCCCTCTGATGTAGGTGAAGCTGCTAAACAGTCAGCAGATAATGGGTTTACTGCAATAAAAATGAATGCGACAGAAGAGCTCCAATATATAGACTCTTATAAAAAAATAGATCAAACCCTTGGGAGGGTAGATGCGATTCGGAAAAAAGTAGGGCCGGATATTGGAATTGGTATCGACTTTCACGGCCGGGTTCATAAACCAATGGCAAAAATTTTGATGAAAGAGCTAGAACCTTACCGACCAATGTTTATCGAAGAACCAATTTTGCCAGAGAACAATGAAGCCTTAAAAAATTTAGCAAAAGTTTCTTCCATTCCAATAGCTACAGGAGAAAGAATGTACTCGAGATGGGATTTTAAACACGTATTAGAAGAAGGGGCTGTTGATATCATCCAACCGGATTTATCTCACGCAGGTGGGATTACAGAAACAATGAAAATAGCAGCGATGGCCGAGGCTTATGATGTGGCGCTTGCTCCACATTGTCCTTTAGGACCAATAGCATTAGCCGCATGCTTACAAGTAGATGCAGTTTCACACAACGCCTTTATTCAAGAGCAAAGTCTGGGAATTCACTATAACAAAGAAAATGACCTCCTAGATTATGTCATAGATAAAAGTGTTTTTCAATTTGAAAATGGTTATGTAAAACTACCTGAAAAGCCAGGCCTTGGTGTTGAGATCGATGAGGATGTTGTACGCCAGCATGCAAAAGTTGGACATTCGTGGAAAAATCCAGTTTGGCGCCACGCAGACGGCAGTGTTGCTGAATGGTAATAATAGTAAAAACAAGGGAGTTTACTAATGGATCCAGAAAAAAAGTTAGCGGCTGAAGCATCAATTGATTTTATAGAAGATGGAATGGTAGTAGGCTTAGGCTCGGGTTCCACCGTGGACTGGATGGTGCGTAAATTAGGTGAGAAGGTACTGGAAGGATTAAATATTAAAGCTATTCCATCATCGAAAAAAACAGAACAGCTTGCAGTAGAAGTTGGCGTTCCATTGACTGATTTTGCTTCTGTTGATCGTATCGATATAGCGATCGATGGAGCAGATGAAATAGATGGAAAGCTAAACGCTCTAAAAGGTGGTGGCGGGTCTTTAGTTCGAGAAAAGGTTGTTGATGTTAATGCAGATCAACTTATTATTATTGTTGATCAGTCGAAAGTAGTTGATAAGCTAGGTGAATTCCCTTTACCTGTCGAAGTATTACAATTTGGTTGGGAGATCACGGCCAAACAAATTGCAGAATTAGGTGGGAAACCAGTTCTAAGAATGAGAGACGAAAAACCGTTTATTTCGGATAACGTGAATTATATTTTAGATTGTAAGTTTGGCGTAATAACTCAGCCAGAAGCGCTACATGAAAAGTTAAAACTACTGACAGGCGTTGTGGAAACAGGTATTTTTATCAATGTAGTTGATAAAGTGATTATTGGAAGAAAGGATGGAATTGTAGTTTTAAAGAATTAGTATTATCCAGTCAAACGACAGCTTGAAGGGGGGTGTAAACTTGTTTGATATTATTACCCTAGGAGAGTCTATGATTACACTTTAGTCCTACCGTTAAAGGACGATTAAAGTTTGCCAATGCTTTTGAGAAAAAGGTGGCGCGGGGCTAAATGTTTGCCAGCGTAAACTGCTCGATAGTAGTGAGTGTTGATGGAGATAA
The DNA here is from genome assembly GCF_051918545.1 of Pseudogracilibacillus amylolyticus (SeqCode). NCBI lineage: Bacteria > Bacillati > Bacillota > Bacilli > Caryophanales > Bacillaceae > Pseudogracilibacillus > Pseudogracilibacillus amylolyticus (SeqCode). Next base: position 15,577 of record NZ_JBPPZG010000036.1, read on the forward strand.
TGAAGGGTTACCAAGTAATGATGAAGTTCTAGAAAAACTTGGTCAAAGGTAATTTATTGAAAGATAATTATAAAAAATTATTTTCCTCGGAGGGATTATGATGAAAAAATTAGTATTTCTTTTAACAACTTTATTTTTAGTATTGTTACTTGCAGCATGTGGTGACAACGATAGTGAAGCGGCTGGTGGAGAGGCTGCAGATGGACCCACTGAAAGTGTAGCAGCCAATGATGCACAATATACAATCCGTGCAAGTATTGGACTAAACTCAGACCACCCACAATATAAAGGATTATTAAAATTTAAAGAAATTGTAGAAGAAGAAACAAATGGAGCAATTGCAGTAGAAACATATCATAGTGGTCAATTAGGTGATGACCGAACAGCAATGGAAGCTTTACAATTAGGATCACAGGAAGTTACCATTCCCTCAACATCACTAGTTGCTAATTTTATTTCTGAATTTGCGATATTTGATATTCCATTCTTATTCCCGAATGCACAGGTGGCAGATTCTGTTCTTGATGGGGAGATTGGTACGAAGTTATTAGAAATGTTAGAAGAGCAAAATCTGGTAGGTCTTGCATATTGGGAAAATGGATTTCGTGATATGTCCAACAATACTCGTCCAATAGAATCAGCAGCAGACTTTAAAGGCCTTAAGATTCGTACAATGGAAAATGATTTGCACCTAGCGGTATTCCGGGAATTAGGAGCAAACCCAACACCTATGGCAATGCCTGAAGTATTTACGGCTTTACAGCAAGGATCTGTTGATGGACAAGAGAATCCACTTTCAACAATTTATATAGAGGGGCTCTATGAAGTACAAGAATATGTATCTTCTACAAACCATATTTATACACCATTCGTATTCTTAGTAAGTAAATCATTCTATGATAGTTTACCAGAAGATTTCCAAGAAATTGTAAGAAGTGCAGCAGTCGAATCTGGGCAATATCAAAGAGAAATTAACCGTGAAGCGACCGAAGGATTCAAACAAAGTTTAATCGACGAAGGTGTTGAATTTACAGAGGTATCGGAAGAAGCAAAAGCTGAAATGCGTGAAGCAGTATTACCTGTAGTTGAAGAATATGCAGATACAATTGGTAAAGATTTAGTAGAAGAAATGTACCAAGCTGTGGAAGATGCACAATAATAGAATACTAGGTTAGTTTGAAGTTTTTACAATAACAATTCTAACTAAATAGAATCAGAGGCCATCCTTTGATTCTATTTTTATAGATGAATATAGGGATTAAAAATGTGTTGATCATAAGAAATGATTTGGAATTATATTTGAATGAATTTCATAATTCTAAGTCCTTGTGTCTCAATGAGTTGAAACATGTAAAAGGAAGCATCTCCCTAAATCTTGTATAATGGTAGTTGACGATACGACTATAAAAAGACAGAAGAAGTGCTTCCTATTATCATTATACGACAACAGATTTATTCGGCATCCTAGAATTATATGAGATGAAACCTGCCTATCGTTACGAGTCAAATCAATTATTTCAGCATTTGATTTAGATATGGTCTATCATGAAGTAAATAAAAAATACTTAGTGAACCTGTAGAACTAAATTATGCAGGGCTGATTATTTCCTCCAATCCAATAAAAAAATGAAGAGAACGGTTGCTGCAACGTCGTCATCGCGACAAAAAGAACTCAACGGACTCGACCATCCATCGGAACAATGCGCAGTCAACACGTAACTCTTCATTTAACAACAGTGTACACCAATGATGTGTATTTTAAACTGTTGCGTGTTGACCTGTGGGGTATATTTGTAACGATTAGTTGAAAATATTTCCTGCCGATTAGGTAGGGATTAGTTTGGTATACCCAAAAACCGGTATATTGGCCAAAACGTCTTACATCTTTTTTGATTAGCTATTTGGCTTTTACCGCAGTCTTTATCCATATGTGGAACGAATTCAGATGATTAAAGACCTGATTAAACGGCTAAATGAAGATATTGCTTTCAAGCTGAATTGCGGATTTCTTCTACCTCTATTTCAGAAGAAAGATACTTAACAGTAATTCTTTTATTTTCCTCTAATAAGTCAAGTATAACATTCCTTCTTTCACTTACGAACACTTATAGTATACCATCCTTGATATAAATAATATTTTTCGTTTGTTTTTGTGTAACCTTATATCTACCGATAACATTATGATGAAAATTTACTGGTAGATATTGGTATTTCTTTTGTTTAATTACAAAATTTTAGTAGCGCACAGTACGAGAATATAAGTAATAATTTTATAAATATCTATAAGACTTCACTTAGTTTCGAAAACATATAAAAGTATTATGTAATCGAATGTAACTTTTAATTTTCAAATAAACTTATATTAATTGGTTATAAAGAAACTAAAAACTATAAATGAAAAAATAAATAAATATAATATTGACAAAACGAAAATAAATGATAATATACAAATAAGAATATTGAAGCCGATTACATATGATGAAGTTTATTTCTAGGAGGAGCATATGAAGCAAAGAAGATTATCACAAATATTTGCTAGAGATGGAAATTCAATAACATTGGCACTGGATGGATTTTTTTTTCAACAAAAACCGGAGGCATCGATGAAGTAATAAAAAATATTCCAGACCTAGTTGAAAATGGACTTGATGCAGTGATAGTTACTTATGGAATGGCGAAAAATCATGCAGAAGCTTTTTCGGAATTAGGTTTGATAGTAAGAGCAGATTTATCAACAAGTATTTTTGAGCAAAGCGTGCCGGGAATCACCGAATTACTATCAGTAAAAGATGCATTAAAAGTTGGAGCTGACAGTGTTGTTTCAATGACATTTCCAGGATCGGAGCAGGAAGTTAATTCACATAGAATAGCTTGGGATTTAGCAAGAGAGGGAGATAAATGGAACGTACCATTTATGTGCGAAACATTACCATTTAGCTACCATGTTACTAACGAAGATTCGAATCGTATTGAAAAGATTGCTTTGGCTGCAAGACTCGGAACAGAAATTGGCGCTGATATTATAAAAACTAGATTAACTGGGCACGAAAGGGATATTGAGATAATTGAGGCTGCTCAAAAACCAGTACTCGTATTGGGAGGACCTGAAACGAAGGAAATATATGAATACTTTAAATATGTAAAGCACTGTATGGCTGTTGGGGCAAAAGGTGTAGCCGTTGGTAGAAAGATAACACTTAATACAAGTCCCGTAGGAGTTGTTGCGGCATTGAATACTATTATTCATAAAGATGGGACTCCTGAAGAAGCTTTAGATGTTTATAAATCATTTTTAAATTAAAGATAAAATTATTATATAAGATCACTAATCTCTTATATTTAGAGGATTAATTAAGCAATAAATATATTAAAAATGTGGTTAAATAAACCAATTCAAATTATAAGGGAGGAATTTAAAGTGGGTATTAAATTTGGCTGTCACACATCAACGTGGGTATTAGACTATGATGTGGAGGTAGATGTCATTGATCAAATTATTGAAACAGTAAGTAACTCCGGATTTAAGGGGATTGATTTGCAAGTTGCTTTATTGGGAGAATATAAAAATAACCCAGAAAAGCTGAAGAAAAAATTGGATAGTAAAGGAATTGTTTTGAAAGCTTTGACGGTACCTTTTTCCTGGGAAAATGATAAAGAAACTGCAGAAGAAAGGGAGAGGGCTGATTTTTATATTGAATATTTAACACATTTTCCCAATTCAATAATGAATTTGCCTTCTAGAAATGGTCCAAATCGAAACAATTTATTAACAAGACAAATACAAATTGTTAATTGTGCAAATGAAGTAGGAAAGCGAGCGTATGAAAGGGGAGTTGTTGCATCCTTTCATCCGGCCTCACCAGAAAATTCATATTTTAGAACTGCAGAAGACTATAAAGTTTTATTTGAAAATCTAGATACACGTTATATTGGTTATACTCCCGATTGTGGCCATATAAAAGCGGGTAACATGGAACCATTAGATATTGTGAAAGAGAATTTTCAGATTATTAGGCATGTTCACTTTAAAGATTGTGCAAACAACTTAGAGTGGAAGAAGATGGGGGCTGGCGATATCGATTTTCCTGCCATTGTACAATTCTTACACGACAATGACTATAATGGTTGGATTATGGTGGAGGAAGAAACAGAGGAAACAAAGGATAATCCAGATGCTGTTATTTATGATATTGCAGATTACATTAAAAAGAATATTGTACCTATTGTCGAAGGGGTGAAGAAATAATGACTTTTCCCTTCATACCATCTCTATTACTTGCTGAAACATATTTTCCAGTTAAGGATGACAAGGGTGTTACTGCGGAAGTTATAGAAAGGTCTGGAGAAAGCGGATTTTATCGTTCCTTTGAGATTGGAGATATTCAAGATAAACAGGAAAGAAATAGGATTTTAATAGAAAAAGAAAAAAATGATTATATTATTGCTGTGTGGTTAACATTTTAATTGATCGCATGGGGCTAGATGTTTCGTCTTTAGATAATCATTTGAGGGTCAAAACAGTAAAAGAATTAAGGGACCATATTTATTTAGCTAAGGAATATGGTGCGTCAAATATTGCCTTTGTAACTGGTCCTGATCCTGGAGAAGAAAAAAGACAAGATGGAATGGATGCACTTTATGAAAGCTTCTGTTCAATTGCCGAAGAGGCAGAAAAATATAATATGAATGTTTTGGTAGAACATTTGGATAGATTTGCACATAAAAAACGATTATTAGGACCCATAGATGAATCAGTTCACTTGATTGCAAGAGTGCAAAAAGAGCATAAAAATGTTGGATTAGCATTTGACACAGCTCACTCTGCGTTAAACGGCGAAAACGTAGTAGATGCAATTCAGGTTGCAAAACCTTACGTACAGCAAATACACTTTTCTAATGCTGTATTGAATCCAAAAAGTGAATTGTATGGTGACCATCATATGCAAATCGGACAACCAGGTTTTTTAGATAATGAAAAAATAATTAATATATTAAAAATGGTTGACGAGTTAGAAGTGCGGAGTGAAAGTGGTCTGCGCGTTGCTGTTGAGTCTAGAACCCTAGATAAAGAGAAACTTGAGGATAGCGCTCTAAGAACTAAAAAAATACTAGAAAAATCCCTAAAATCTTTAATGATAAAAAGATAAATAATTGTAGCAGTATATAAATTTCAAAAATTATATGCTGATACTGAATAATGGAGGAATATAAAATGAATTCTAATCCAGAACCTTTATCACCCTTGAATGACCCCACGGCAACGAAAAAGAAATTTCGTTATACAGTTGTTATTTGGCTTTTAATAGGTGGGATGATTAATTATATAGACCGTTCTGTTTTGTCAATTGCGGCACCAGGAATCATGGAAGAATTAAATTTCACTACAACAGATATTGGTATTTTAGGTACGGCATTTTCATGGGCTTATGCGATGGGACAATTACCATCAGGGTGGTTGATTGATAAAGTCGGCCCTAAAAAAGTTTATGGATTAGCAGTTATAATTTGGAGTGGGGCGACTTTCGCTGGTGGATTAGTTAGTTCGCTCGTTGTGTTTGTTATGCTAAGAATTTTACTAGGAGTCGCTGAAGCGCCAGCATTTCCAGCATCGGCAAAAATAACTAGTGAATGGTATCCGAAAAAAGAGAGAGGATTTATGTCTGGTATTTGGGATTCCTCAACAAAATGGGGACCAGCAATTGCACCACCTATTCTGATTTTTATTATGGCTACATTTGGTTGGAGAGAATTATTTTACTTTGCTGGAGTCCTAGGAATTATATTCGGTGGATTATTTCTGACATTCTATAATAGACCTGAAAAAAGTAAAAGATTGTCTAAAGAAGAGTTGGCTTATATTAAATCAGATGGTGATAATACAAAAGAATTGGAATTAGAAACTAAAGTGAGTTGGGGTTCACTTTTTAAGTATCGCAGTGTATGGGGCATGATTTTAGGTTATTTCTGTACAATTTGGATTTGGAACATTTTCTTAGTCTTTTTACCCCTATATTTATTAGATGTGTATAATGTGTCTTTTGCAGCCTTAGGTTTATTAGCAAGTATACCTTGGATCGGTGGGGGGCTTGGTAATATAGCTGGGGGATATGCTACTAAAAAAATGATTGAGTCCGGTAAATTTAGCTCGATGAAATCAAAGCAAATTCTCATGAGTGTTGCAGCACTTATTGCAGGAGCTACCGTAATCTTTATGCCATTTGTTAATACAATTGGCTCAACGATATCGCTAATGACAATTGCATTGTTCTTTATTGCAGCTATTACAGGAAATGCTTGGGCATTAGCATCTGACGTGGCACCAGTTTCAATGGTAGCATCTGTTGGCTCAATTCAAAACTTTGGCGGCTACTTTGGCGGAGCTTTCTCACCAGTAGTTGCAGGAATTATCGTTGATGTGACAGGGTCCTATACGATGGCATTTGTAAGTGGCGGTATTATTGCAGCTTGTGCGGCAATATTTTACTTCTTTTTGGTAAAAAAACCTATTCATGAAGTCAATGCTGCATAATAAAATTAATAATTATTAGGTTTAAAGGGTTAATAAATGATTAGATGTTGTTTTGGCCAATTAAGACAGCATTTAATCACTTATTCATTAATTATGAGGAGGTAGGTTCACATGGTGAAAAAAGTTATTAATAATCCAAGTGAAGTTGTTCAAGAAACAATAGAGGGTTTTTTATATGCAAATCATTACTCATATAAACAAATTGAAAATATTACGGGTATTGTTCGTAGAGAGAAAAAAGATAAGGTTGGTGTTTTGGTAGGTGGTGGAAGCGGACATGAACCACTATTTTTGGGATTAATTGGTGAAGGACTTTCTGATGGTATAGCACTAGGAAATGTATTTGCTGCTCCGACTCCAAATACAATTGTTGAAGTTGCAAAAGCAATAGATTCAGGTAAAGGAATTTTATTTGTATATGGAAATTATGAAGGTGATATTCTAAATTTTGATATGGCTGTTGAACTGCTAGAGTTAGAGGGAATTAAGGTTAACACAATAAGAGTGAGTGATGATATTGCATCAGCTCCGATTGAAAGAGTTGAGGATAGACGTGGGATTGCCGGTGATATGTTTGTAATCAAGATAGCTGGTGCAGCTGCGGAGAGAGGGCTTTTATTAGAAGAGGTAACGAGAATCACTGAAAAAGCTAACAAATATACAAACTCCTTGGGAGTAGCTCTTTCATCGGGGACCATTCCTGGAGAAGCTGAACCAACATTTACGCTAGCTGAGGATGAAATTGAGTTAGGTTTAGGAATCCACGGAGAACCTGGGATTGAAAGAAGAAAAATGATGAAAGCAGATGAATTAGTAGATCTCATGATGGATAAGTTACTAGACGAAAGTAATATTGACGCTGGCAAAGAGGTTTGTGTATTAGTTAATGGTCTGGGATCTACTACTTTAATGGAATTATTAATTATAAATCGTAGAGTTGGACAAGTTTTAGAAGAAAAAAATATAAAAATTTATGACATGGACGTAGATAGTTATTGTACTACTCAGGAAATGGCGGGGTTTTCTATTACACTATTAGAACTGGACGACGAGCTTAAAGGGCTGTATGATGATCCTGCCATCTCTCCATATTACAAAAAAATAAAGAAAGACAGATAAGATTGTTCCATTCAAATTATCCATTTTCTAAATTAAAGTAAGCGAGCTATTTATAAAAAAAGGAGTGGACTGACGACATGACTAAAAATGTAAAGTTTCAAGGGATTATACCTCCAGTTTCTACGATATTAGAAAAAACTGGTGATCTTGATAAGGAGGGTATGTCCAAAGTAATTGATTACTTGATTGATTCGGGAGTTCACGGGTTGTTCTTTCTTGGAAGCGGTGGAGAGTTCTCACAGATGTCGATAGAAGAAAGAATTAAAACAGCTGAATATGTGACAAAATATGTGAATGGAAGAGTTCCCGTATTAATAGGAACTGGTAGTTCTAATACAAGAGAAGTGGTCTTGTTAAGTGAACATGCGGAAAAGATAGGTGCTGATGCTGTAGTTATTATTAATCCGTATTATTGGTCTGTAACAGAGAATAATTTATTTAACCACTATAGTACGATTGCCGAAGCAGTTAACTTACCGATAATTCTCTATAACTTTCCTACTTTAACTGGACAAGATCTTAATCCTGATTTTGTTTTAAGCTTGGTAGATAAACATGAAAACATAGTCGGAATCAAAGAAACGGTAGAATCTGTAAGTCATATTCGCGATATGATTTTTACTGTTAAAGAAAAACATCCAGATTTCGCAGTATTCTGTGGCTTTGATGATCATTTACTTCAGACGCTAAGTATGGGGGGAGAAGGAGCAATCTGTGCGAGTGCAAATTTTGCTCCCGAGCTTTCTGTTAATCTATATAAAGCTTTTGTTGAGGGAAATTTCGAGGATTCACTTGCAATACAAAAGAGATTAGTTATTCTTCCGACAATGTATGAATTAGATTCTCCTTTCGTAAATGTTGTGAAAGAAGCAATTAAGTTGAAAGGATTAGATATATCTACACATGTATTACCACCAGCTTATCCTTTAGAAGATGAGAAAATTAATGTATTAAAGAACATACTACAAAAGGCAGATTTACTATAAATGATACATTAAATTAAAAAGTAGGAGGATTTAGGGATGACTATTAATGCAGGGCTTAATATATTAGATGCTTCCCAGGTTAAAGAGATGTTATTGTATGTGGGGGAAAAAGTCAAAGAAAGTAAACCAATTTTAACCAAAATCGATAGCGAAATTGGTGATGGAGATCATGGGATTGGTATGTCTGTTGGTTTTACAAAAGTTGAAGAAACTTTAAAGTCAAAAGAGTTTACATCCGTCCAGGAAGTGTTTAAAACAGCTGGAATGGCAATGGTTCAATCAATGGGGGGAGCATCTGGAATAATTTTTGGCACAATGTTTCTAGGTGGGGCAAAAATATTAAAGGAGAACAGTAAGTTAGATGTTGTTTCTCTCGCGGATTTCTTTGAACAATCATTAAAAGACATTAAAAAACGTGGAAAAGCAAGTATAGGCGATAAAACGATGATTGATTCACTTGAACCTGCCGTAAACGGTTTAAAAGAGAGTGTTAAGTCCTCAGATAGTCTTCTTGATGCTTTAAAAACAGCTGAAGAAAATGCGGAAAAAGGGGTGGAAGCATCAAAAGCCTACATTGCAAAGTTCGGTAGAGCAAAATCATTGGGGGAAAGAGCGGTAGGTCATCAAGATGCTGGAGCAACATCTGTATGGATAATTTTCAAAGCAATGAGAGAATGGTTAGAAAAGGAAAATATGTATAATTAGTGATATAAGAGAGGCATTTAATAGTGAATGCCTCTTTTAATATTAATCGATAACCTTGATATCATTAGAAGTTAATTGTTTTAAAAAGTCATTAGAAAGTTTTTCATCTGTAATTAAAGTATCAATTTGATCAATTGAAGCAAAAGAAGCAATAGAGCTAACGCCTAGTTTTGTATGATCTACCAAGGCAACAACCTTTTCCGCCTTTTCAACCATTAGTTTTTTTAACTCAACTTCATATACATTAAAATCGGTAAGTCCTTCTTCTATTGTAAATCCACTTGCTGAAGCAAACATTATATCGACATTGATTTTATTTAAAATAGTACTACCAAGTACACCTTCTAGCGCCATAGACCCCATTCTTGCAATTCCGCCAAGTACAATTACGTTTATATTTGGATTCTCTTTTAATTCTATTGCAGTAGAAAGGCCACTTGTGACAACGGTTAATTTTAAATCAGTTTCTTTTATTTTACGAGCCAATTCTAAAGCAGTAGTACTCGCGTCTAATAAAATACTATTTTTATAATCAATAAGCTCAATTGCCTTGTTAGCAATAGATACTTTAGAATTTATATTTTTCATTGCTCGATCAGTAAAGTTATTCTGAGGAGGTGAATTTTCATTTAAGACTGCTCCGCCATGTGTCCTAGTTAAAAGACCTTTTTTTTCCATTATATTAAGGTCTGTTCGCAAAGTGGCTTCAGATACATTTAAAGCACTGGCTAAATCTTTGACAGTTAATCGCTTTTCTTTTTGAAGCTTGTTTAATATTAAATTTCTTCTTTCTTCAGCAAACATTTTACTCATATCTATTCCTCCACCGATTAAATAATCCTTTATTATCATATCATGAAAGTAAATGAAAATAAAATTATATTTAATATCAGTATATTTTACCCTTCTTTTTTTATTTATATAGAAAAAGATTGAATTTATAATAAAAATCTACTAGTAATGCAAAAACAATTCGAATACATTCGAAAATAAATGATTATAAATGTTGAAATAAACGAAAACATATAATAGAATGGAGGTGTAAACAAAAGTAATCAGGAGGAATGTAAAAATGAAAATCGCAATCGGCAGTGACCACAACGCATTTCAATTAAAAGAAACAATTAAAGAGTTTTTAGCAGATACAGAGCACGAGGTAATCGACTTCGGCTGTTACTCCGAAGATGCAGTAGATTATCCAGACGTAGCTTTTAAAGTAGCAGAAACAATTAGTGAAGGAAAAGCGGAAAGAGGTATTTTAGTTTGTGGAACTGGTATTGGTGTATGTATTGCAGCAAATAAATATCCAGGAATCCGCGCGGGACTTGC
>NZ_JBPPZG010000037.1:0-25926 GCF_051918545.1 Pseudogracilibacillus amylolyticus (SeqCode)
GAGATACAGTAAAACAATCATAACAGCCTTGAGATGGAAAGGAGGGAGATCTTTTTTCCATCTTTTTTTATTAAGGAGATGTTAAAAAATTCAGCAAACGTCTAAGCAATTATTTCCAGTTGGACATTAGCTACTTTGACTGTGACGCACATCATCGTCCAGCGTAAAGACCGTCCAACAAAAATATAAGTTAATGGAAAGATCATAAATCAAGAGTCATTAATCCAATACTTAAAGGAAATGGATGGAAAAGTTATTAATAGATAATTTCTTATATAAACGGTAAAATTAAGGATGTACTGATTTTTGCTTATTATATTATAAAACAATGCAGCTTATCTAGGGGGGAACATAGGATGCGAGTTGTGCGAACCAAAGATTTGTTAGATAATTTTAATTTAACATTGGTAGCGGGAGAAGATGGAATTCATCGAGAAATTACCTCTAACGACATATCAAGACCCGCATTTGAAATGACCGGTTTTTTTGAATATTACCCGAAAGAACGAATTCAAATAATTGGTAAAACAGAGATGAATTATTTTCTAAATTTATCGGAAGAGGAACAACAAGATCGGGCAGAACGGCTTTGTACAGATATTACCCCTGGAATTGTTGTATCTAATTGGATGGATATACCTGAAGCATTAATGGTGGCTGCCAATGATGCAGGTGTTCCAATTTTAAAATCTCCCCGAACGACAAATAGGGTAATTGTTCGGATTACGAATTATTTAGGAGCAAAATTTGCACCTTCTACAGCGGTACACGGAGTTTTAGTTGATATTTACGGAGTCGGGGTTCTAATAATGGGACAAAGTGGTGTAGGTAAAAGTGAAACTGCACTTGAATTAGTAAAAAGAGGCCATCGATTAGTAGCAGATGATAGTGTGGAAATAAGACAAGAAGATTACGATACATTAATTGGAAATGCACCGCCTTTAATTGAACATCTTCTTGAAATACGTGGTCTAGGCATTTTGAATATTATGACGTTATTTGGTGCGGGAGCGGTAAAAAATTATAAACGGATTTCATACATTGTACAGTTGGAATTATGGGATGACAAAAAGCAATATGAACGCCTTGGAATTGAGGAAGAAACGATGAAAATTATGGATGTCCGGATCCCAAAGGCAATCATTCCGGTACGTCCAGGTAGAAATTTAGCAGTCATTATTGAAGTTGCTGCAATGAATTTTCGCTTAAAGCGAATGGGAGTAAACGCAGCGGAAGACTTTTCAGAACAGTTGGCAACAATGATTCAACAGAATAATGAGAATAATTATTAAAAAGTTCGAGTATAATTTTAAATTGTAAACTCGATCAGGAGTGATTTATTTGACTTGTGAAGCTGAAGCATTAAATCGTGTATTTCTCCAAGTGGGTCCTATCACCATCTATTGGTATGGTGTCATTATTGCATCTGGACTTTTTCTTGGACTATATTTAGCGACAAAAGAAGCAGATCGGCTCGGTTTGAAAAAAGATTTAATTACAGATTTAATTGTCTTTGCTGCACCGATTGCGATTATTTTTGCGCGTATTTATTATGTTATTTTTGAATGGGAAAATTACCGTGGTGCTTCTTTTCTATCTTTAATCGCTGTTTGGGAAGGCGGAATTGCAATCCATGGCGCGCTAATTGGTGCTGTTTTGACAGCAATTGTTTATGCACGTGTTAGAGACGTTTCTTTTTGGCAACTGGCCGATATTGTTGCACCGAGCTTAATATTAGGGCAAGCTATTGGACGCTGGGGTAACTTTATGAATCAGGAAGCGCATGGTGGTCCGATTTCTGAAGCGGCTTATCAAAACTTTCATCAATATTTACCAGACTTTATTATGAATCAAATGTGTATCAATGGAGTTTTATATCATCCGACGTTTTTATACGAATCTTTCTGGAATATTTTAGTGTTTATAGGGTTACTTTTACTTAGAAAATATAATCCGCTTCGTGGAGAAATATTCTTAAGTTACATAATTATGTATTCGATCGGCCGTATTTTTATTGAAGGAATGAGAACAGACAGTTTGTTTTTAGGACCAATTAAACAAGCACAATTTTTCTCATTATTACTAATTATTGGAGCAATTATGTTAATCATTTATCGAAGAAAGTCAGCTAAAGTTGATCGAAAATATGATGGGGCGAAGGTGAAATAGTTGCAAGAAGGCTTTATATTTGCATAAAAACATTAGCATATTACTATTATTGTGGCCGAATAGAAGATCAAAGGAGTAGAGAAGTTACTTATGAGCATTGAAACAATTTTATTTGATTTGGACGGAACATTGATCGACACAAACGAATTAATTCATCAGTCCTTTGAATATACATTCAATTATTATGGATATTCATTCACACGGGAGGAAATATTACAATTTAATGGTCCGCCTCTTATCAAAACATTTACGGAGATAAATCCAGATTTAGCGGAAGAAATGATCATAACTTACCGTAAACATAATTTAGAACATCATAATGATTATGTGAAGTTATTTCCAAATGTTAAGGAGACGTTAAAAGCATTGCATGATGCTGGGAAACGTATGGGAATCGTTTCAGCCAAAATGCGGTCAGGCGTAGAGTTGGGTTTGGAAGTAACTGGAATCAGATCGTTTTTTGATACAATTGTCGCAGTTGACGATGTTCAAAACCCGAAGCCCCATCCCGAACCTGTTTTAAGAGGAGCAAAAGCATTAGCAGCAGAGCTTAAGCGCTCATTAATGGTTGGGGATAATTATCATGATATAGAGTCGGGCAAAAATGCAGGCGTAAAAACTGCGGGGGTAGCATGGAGCTTAAAGGGAAAAGAATATTTACAGAAATTTAATCCAACATATATGTTAGAAGATATGCGGGACTTACTTCCAATTGTGGGAGGGTAAAGGATGCGAAAAACGGAAAGATATAAAGTAAAAGATGCAAATTCATTGTGGAGAATTTATAAAACAGTACCTTTTTTAAAAGTGGTCAAAAATTTTATCGTCATTCAAATTGCCCGCTATACTCCGTTTTTAAGTGTAAAAAATTGGTTGTACCGTACATTTCTTAGAATGGATGTTGGAAAGCAAACTTCATTTGCCTTAATGGTGATGCCTGATATTATGTTTCCAGAGAGAATTAAAGTTGGAAATAATAGCATAATTGGATATAACACAACATTGCTCGCTCATGAATATTTAATTGAAGAGTACCGAATTGGTGATGTGATTATTGGAGATAATGTATTAATCGGTGCCAATACTACGATTTTACCAGGAGTTACAATTGGAGATAATGCTGTTGTCTCAGCAGCCTCCCTCGTACATAAAAATGTACCGGCTGGAGCTTTTGTAGGAGGTAATCCAATGAAAATTATTTATACGAAAGAAGAAATGGAAGCAAGACAGAGGAAAGCTGGGCCGGCTGACGAAGAAAAAATACAATAAAACTTAGATTATTTCCAATCTTATTTAATATAATAATAGTTTGTGCAGTTGTGAGCATATAAATAGACGTAATGTTCACCTTCTTATAAGCTATAGGTAGAAATAGAAATTTAAGTATTGCTGGCATAAAATAAATTACAACAATGGAAGGAAGGAATCTTACATGAGTGAAGAGCATATTTATGATGTAATTATTGCAGGAGCTGGGCCGGCCGGAATGACAGCTGCAGTTTATGCATCTCGTGCGAATCTTGACACGTTAATGCTTGAGCGAGGTGTTCCAGGAGGACAGATGGCAGACACGGAAGACATTGAAAACTATCCAGGATTTGAAAACATCTTAGGTCAAGAATTATCTACTAAAATGTTTGAACATGCGAAAAAGTTTGGAGCACAGTACGCTTATGGAGATATTAAAGGTGTAGAAGACCATGGTAGCTATAAAGAAGTAAATGCAGGAAGCAAAACATATAAAACGAGAGCGTTGATTATTACTACTGGTTCCCAATATAAAAAATTAGGTATTCCAGGTGAAACAGAATTAACTGGGCGCGGGGTATCATATTGTGCAGTTTGTGATGGAGCGTTTTTTAAAGAAAAAGAAATTGCGGTTATCGGCGGGGGAGACTCCGCAGTTGAGGAAGGAATTTACCTAACTCGATTTGCGAAAAAAGTAACCATCATTCACCGTCGGGATGAATTACGCGCACAAAAAATTATTCAAGACCGTGCATTTAACAATGATAAAATAGAATTTGTTTGGGACACGATTGTAGAAGAAATAAATGGAGAAAATGGTAAAGTAAGCTATCTCTCTACAAAGAACGTAAAGACTGGGGAAACAGGCAAATTTAAAACTGATGGGGTTTTTGTTTATATCGGTATGTTGCCATTAAGTGACCCTTTTAAATCACTGGGAATTGTCGATGAAGAAGGATACATCCCGACAAATGAAAATATGGAAACAAATGTACCAGGCGTTTTTGCGGCAGGTGATATTCGAGTAAAAGATTTGAGACAAGTTGTGACAGCTACAGGTGATGGAAGTATTGCAGCAGAGCAAGCACAAAAATATCTAGAAGAGCTAGCTGAGAAAGTTAAATAAGTTCCATATTAAATGAAAAAGTTATTGTGTTTTAACACACTTGTAATGATTACGAAATATTCATTGGGTATAATGTATTTAAACTAATTGACCCCCTTTAATAAATTAGTTACTTGCATAGGCATAGGCCTGTGCTTTTTTTTATTTATTTACATTGACTCTCATGCACACAATACGATAAAAGCAAGTTCCTTTTGTTGCCGCACACACTTTACGGTATAATAAGTATATACTGAAACAACAAATTTCTTTCATTTACTTAGGGGGAGTAAAATGGCAGGCTTAGAAACGAAACTTATCATTATTACAGGTATGTCAGGCGCCGGAAAAACAGTGGCAATTCAGAGTTTTGAAGATTTAGGTTATTATTGTGTGGACAATTTACCGCCTACATTACTTCCAAAGTTTCTAGAATTAATGAAAGATTCAACAAATAATATTAGAAAAGTTGCGCTCGTTATTGATCTTCGAGGCAGAGAGTTTTTTGATGCATTATATGAATCCCTTGATATTATTGGGGATGAGGATTGGTTGCAGGAACATATTCTGTTTTTGGACGCAACAAATGAAGTACTAGTAAGCAGGTACAAAGAAACAAGAAGATCTCATCCTTTAGATATCGGCGGATTACCGCTTAACGGAATTAAGGAAGAACGGAAAATTTTAGATGAGTTACGTGGTCGTGCGCAGAAGATAATTGATACGACTGATTTAAAGCCGAAAGAGCTGCGTGAAAAAATTCATCAATTTTACTCAGTGAAAAAGGAAGTTGTTTTTTCTGTACATTTTGTTTCATTTGGGTTTAAATACGGGATTCCAATTGATGCAGATTTAGTTTTTGATGTACGATTTTTACCAAATCCATTTTATGTAGAGCATATGCGGCCGTTAACAGGACTTGATAAAGAAGTTTCAGAATATGTATTTAAATGGTCAGAAACAGCCAAATTCAATGAAAAGTTGCTTGATTTATTGCAGTTTATAATCCCTCAATATAAAAAAGAAGGTAAATCTCAATTAGTTATTGCAATCGGATGTACAGGTGGACAGCATCGTTCAGTTGCATTGACGGAGTTTTATGCGAAAAGGTTTGCTGAATCTTGTCCGACTCATATTACCCACCGAGATATAAACAAAAGAAAGGGTCATTAATATGACGAATACGACACGGCCTAAAATTGTCGTTTTAGGCGGCGGAACAGGTATGCCTGTTTTATTAAGAGGATTAAAGGATTATCCTATTGATTTATCGACGATTGTTACTGTTGCAGATGATGGGGGAAGCACCGGACAACTGCGTGAAATGATCGAAACACCTGCACCAGGTGATATCCGTAATGTTATTGCATCACTAGCGAATGTCGATCAGGAGCTCTATGAACTTTTCCAACACCGCTTCAATGTCTCGAATGGATTATCGGGACATTCTTTGGGTAATATTGTATTAATTGCGATGAGCTCAATTACTGGAAACTTTTACGAAGCGGTGAAAGAAGTCTCCGTCATGTTTAATGTGAAAGGGAATATTTATCCTATTGTGAATGAAGCTGTGACACTCCATGCCGAAATGGAAGATGGTACAATTGTGTCTGGCGAATCCAAAATACCAATGAAAAATAAAAAAATTAAACGGGTTTTTCTAACTCCTGATCATTTAACGCCAATGCCTGACGTTGTGGAAGCAATTTTAGATGCCGATTTAGTCGTTATTTCACCGGGCAGTTTGTATACAAGTATTTTGCCGAATTTGATTATTAAAGATGTCGTCGATGCTTTAAATCAAACAACAGCCAAAACAGTCTACGTTTGTAATATTATGACCCAACCTGGTGAGACGAGTGATTTTAGTGCAACAGACCATGTAAATGCGATTTATAACCATATTGGCAGGAATTCGATCGATTCGATTATCGTTCATAATCAACCGATTGCTAAAAAATTATTAACAGAATATGAGAAACAAAATGCTTCTCCTGTTACATATAATCTTTCTAGTTTAAAACAGCTTGGTTTAGAAGTGTATGAGGAAGATATAATTGATCACAATCATCCAATGATTCGTCACAATACAGAAAAATTAGCTAAAATTATTTTTCAAATGGCATCCAATAAAAAAAAGAAATATTAAAGGAATGAAAGACATTGTCATTTACTTCTGAAATAAAAAAAGAATTAATTAATATGAAAGAAAATGACTGTTGTGTAAAAGCTGAATTAGCAGCGATTATTCGTATGAACGGGGTTATTTCAACACTTGATCCGAATGAGATGTTAGATATTCAAACGGAAAGTGCCGCGATTGCTAGAAGAATATTTACATTATTAAAAGTAGTTTTTAAAGGACCTATCGAGTTACTTGTCCGCAAAAAAATGAAATTAAAAAAGAATAATATTTATATCGTTCGAATTAAAAAAGGAGTCAGCATCCTTTTAGATACGCTACAAATCGACCATGAACAAGACGGATTTGAACAAACGAATTTAAACCAATCCCTTAAAAAAGATTGCTGTAAACGAGCATATTTACGAGGAGCATTTATTGCAAGAGGATCAATAAACAATCCAGAAACATCTTCCTATCATTTAGAAATGTTTAATTTGGATCAAGATCATAACCAATTATTATGTCAGCTGCTAAATGAGTTTCAATTACGAGCTCGTGAATTACAACGGAGAAACGGATATATTGTTTACATTAAAGAAGCTGAAAAAATTGCAGAATTTTTAGGGGTTATTGGTGCGAATAATGCATTGTTTAAGTTTGAAGATGTTCGTATCGTTCGAGATATGCGAAATTCAGTAAACCGAATCGTTAATTGTGAAACAGCTAACTTAAATAAGACGATCAGTGCGTCTGTCCGCCAAATAGAAGGTATTAAATTTATTAAAAATAGCGCTGGACTTGATATTTTACCAGATAAATTAAGAGAGGTTGCAATAACCCGTCTGGAATATCCAGAGGTCACATTAAAAGAAATTGGAGAATTACTTCCATCAGGAAAATTATCAAAATCTGGAGTTAACCACCGTTTAAAAAAGATTGAACAAATTGCGGACAAACTACGGAATGAAAGTGGAATGCAATAAGTGAAAATATGTATTTTCCAATAAGAAAATGTTATAATGATTGTAATTTGGCAACATATAAATTCAGTATAATTTGTATTTTGGGGCAGAATTTAAATTACACATCTGACTATAGGAAAGGAGATGATAAGGGTGGTAGAAAAATCGGTAGAAGTTTTATTGGAATCAGGCCTACAAGCACGACCCGCAGCACAATTTGTTCAAGAAGCTAATCGATTTACAGCTGATTTATTTTTAGAAAAAGAAGGTAAAAGAATTAACGCAAAAAGTATTATGGGGCTAATGAGTTTAGCTATTACAAAAGGTGAAACGGTTAGATTAATTGCCGACGGCCCGGATGAAGAAGTGGCTTTAAATGAACTAGTTTCATTTATTTCGACGAATTCATAGCTTTATAACATCTTTAACGAATATAATGCACAAGAAAAAAGCACTTTTTGTGCTTATTATATCCCCGTATTTTGTTAGCGCTTACATACTAAGGGGATGTTATGATACATAAATGACCGCTATACGATAAGGGAATAGGAATAAATTACTTTTTCCATCTAAAGAAGAACGATTACTGGAGGTTTAGTATTGTATTAGTAAACGATTACGTAGTTGATGTAAATTGTCATAAAACAATTTATAGATCACCACTGGAGAGAAGATCAACTCGACTTCCAAGACAACGTGTCTATGTATTTAATAAAGCTCAGAACTAATTCTGAGCTTTATTGTATTTACACGGTTATATTGTTGTATTGATATAAGCTTATCGATATAGCATTTTTACTATTTTTAGCCTTGTTTTCTATCCTTATTCAAAATAGGTGCAATCTCGATATTCAGCCATTCTTTGTGACTAAAACCAAAAACCGCGTCTACGTCTTCTACCACAGCGGCAATGTCCTCGGCAACCGCAACTTCTTGCTCCCCCAAATCGATTATCTCCGTAGCCATAATCTCCTGCTCCAAGAACGTTTCCACCTGGACCTTCGGATGCCCCTCTAACGTCTACTTCACGAACTCTGTTTTCATAAGATGTCGAATGTGGATAAAAGTGTTTATTACGAACTGTATGGTTATTGATAACTCTTGTGTGGGAAGGATGAATATGGCAAACAGTTTCTTCGGAATTGGTGCATTTTACTTCTTCCCTAGTAGGATATACAATCTTTCTGTCACATTGACACTTTCCTGGACAACCACAACTTTTACTCATTATTTTTCTCCTTTCATATTTGTACTCATTTTTAATGTATGTAATAGCTACAATTGTGTATAAGCTACTTACCTACTTTATGGCTCCGCAATCGTCACAAATAATTCATAAAACATTCTTCAATTGTCTATTTACGATTCCTTATATTATGGTATGCTATGTTTGAAATTGTTTAAATGAAACATAATGAATGTAAGTTAGTTAGATGTTTGCTTATCTCCGCTTAGATGAATTACATAAATTTTGACAGAATAGGATGAAGGTAAATGAAGAATTTAATACGTCTTTTATTAATAATTGCTTTACTTACACTTGCCGCATGTGGCGGAAACAAAGTTGAAACAACAATGAATGAACCGGTAGAAGATTTTGAAGCAACAACACAAGATGGAGACAAATTGACAAGTGATGACTTAAAAGGACAATGGTGGGTAGCGGACTTTATCTTTACAAATTGTACAACCGTTTGTCTGCCGATGACGAGTAATATGAAAAAATTACAAGATAAGTTAGAAGAAGCCGGGGTTGAAAACTACCATCTTGTATCATTTTCTGTTGATCCAGAGCATGACACTCCAGAAGTATTGACGGAATATGCAGCAGAATATGGTGCTGACTTATCTACTTGGACATTTTTAACCGGATATGACTTTGAGTATATTAAAGATATTTCCGTTAATTCATTTAAAAGTTTACTTGCACCGCCTCCTGAAGGGGAGGATCAAGTAACACATGGGACTGCCTTCTACCTTGTAAATCCAGACGGTGAGATCATTAAAAACTACGATGGAAAAGAAGTCGCAGAAATGGACCAAATTGTGGAAGATTTAAAGAATTTGCAATAGGAACTAGTCATTTATAACGATATCATACATAGTTATTATGTATGATGTTTTTTTTGTGCAGATTCGATAAGATATAAATTGTATATTATACTTTCTTAACGATATGGAGGCGAGACAAATGAAAAGAACTGGAGAGTTCACCCTAACGATTGTCGGGATCGTTTTTAATTTAATTGGTGTAGGAGGATTCAGCCTATTTACAACGTTCAGTAAAACAGATTACTTTATGTACAATTTCTTAGGTGCTTATGGTACTGATGAAGATATCTTTTTTATTAATATTCTTACTGGTATCGGCTGGTTCCTTTCCATCATTTCTTTATTAGCTTTAGTAGCTGGGATTATTGCTTTGGTATTTTTTAAAGGTGATAAAAAACCGAAAGCAGCTGGAATTATCTTGATTATTACTTCTGTTATTCTAGCACTTGGAACTTTCATGATGGCATTCCTTGCAGCACTCTGTTATTTAATCGCAGGAATCATGGGATTAGTACGGAAACCACCGCAAGCTGAGCCAGAAGAAGTTGTTACTGATTCAGTAACAGAATCATAAAAATGATCAAATACGTGAAACAGGTATCGGATCATTATTACGAATGTGAAATTCAATAAAACAAAAAAGCAATCGGTATAGGTATAACTACACCGATTGCTTTTTTATTAGCGTGCCCGAGAGGACTCGAACCCCCGACTCTTGGTACCGGAAACCAATGCTCTATCCAGCTGAGCTACGGGCACATTTGGCATACATTCGATATTATACATTGACGGTCTATTAATTTCAAGCTTTACTATTAGAAAAGACTCTTTTCCGTAGTTTATTTTTAGGAAAAATTACGTTATACTTTTCATAGTTACAAAATATTTTGGAAAAGTTCACCTAATATTGTTTAATAAACAACTAGTTGGAGAAGATGGTATTTGTATGAACTTTTATAAGTACATATTGTTTGACCTTTTTTGACCTTGAAGTTATGATAAAAACATAGACTAAAAAAACAAATTAGGTGACGTTAATAAAAAAGGAGGATTTTATTATGGTTTTAATACCTACAGTTATTGAACAAACAAATCGCGGTGAACGTGCTTATGACATTTATTCACGGCTATTAAAAGACCGAATTATTATGTTAGGTAGTGCGATTGATGATAACGTAGCAAACTCTATCGTTGCACAGTTATTATTTTTAGAAGCAGAAGACTCTAACAAAGATATTTCACTATACATTAACTCTCCAGGTGGTTCGATTACAGCTGGAATGGCTATCTATGATACGATGCAATTTATTAAATCAGATGTTTCTACAATTTGTACTGGGATGGCAGCATCAATGGGAGCATTTTTACTTGCGGCTGGAGCAAAAGGAAAGCGTTATGCTCTGCCAAATAGTGAAGTGATGATTCACCAACCACTCGGTGGAACACAAGGTCAAGCTTCTGATATTGAAATTCATGCAAAACGAATTATTCGCATGCGTGAAAAATTAAACCAAATTTTATCTGATCGAACTGGCCAGCCACTTGATGTAATTGAAGCAGATACAGATCGAGATAACTTCATGTCAGCTGAACGTGCTGTCGAATATGGCCTAATCGATAAAGTATTGGAACGAAAAGAAGACGAGAAATAAGTTTTAAAAATACAAGGAACAAAAAGTTCTAGTCATAGAAAAATCCGACTAAATTCAAATTTCAATTAAAATTTGAATTTAGTTCGGATTTTTTTGCTTTTATTTAAAAGATAAGAAACCAGCATGGCTAGCCTTGAGCGAGCCACCATCTATGATGAAAATTGGTTTGTTTTCATACAAAAGTATAAAATTTTGGCAAGTCCGTAAGACAATTAATTTCTACATCTGCATTAATATTTAGTTGTATATGCACAATATTCACCCCAAAATATTATGCATTATTTGATCAAAACTGTACATTCTTATTTAAACGTTTCTGTACATTTCTACATTATCATTTATAGCATGATAAAGAGAGCGAGGATGCCGAGTATCGAGTCAAACTGCAAGAAAAAACTTGCCATGAGAGATTGTTTGTAAGAAAGAGGATGAACCCGATCACGAAAATAGAATTCCAGAGTACAAGAAAAGCCCTCGTACGTAAAACAAGGAAACGATAATCGTAATGTTGGCAACAAGCCCGATGAGCTAGAATAAAACCTCATTTGGAAACAAGGCTGTTACAATATATAGAATGATTAATATTGAGTATAAGTGAAGACGAAGCATGAAACAACCTCCTAAGAACGACTGCGCTGAATTATACAGAAATCCGCTGAATTAAGTGCCGGAATCGCCGAATTTTTTCGTAATCCGCTGAATGATTCATGTAAATCGCTGAATCACTAGCGCAAATCGCTGAATTGAATCCTAACTTGTGATTAATCACAAGATTCGCGGGATAACCACTGGGATTTTGATTTAACCACGAGTTCTGCGGGATAACCAAGGGGAATTCGATTTACCCACGGGAACTGCGGGATATCCACGAGGAATTTGATTTAACCACGGGATTCGCGAAATAACCACGGGGAACTCGATTTATCCACGGGATTCGCGGGATAACCACGAAACTTTCAATTTATCCACGGGATCTCCGGAACAACCACTGGGATTTCTATTTATAATTATCCATAAACTGCGCCGTGAAAATTATTCCTGAATTTTGGAAAATCGTTCGATATACTCGACGTCTTGGAAAATCACTGTATACGGTTCATAAATTTTAAAAGAATATTAGTTTGCTTTCTAGTTGCTCTGGGAATTATAAAATTCTATAGCTGTGAAAAAGTTTCGTTGCAGGAATAGCCAGTGCCTTTGTTCTTTGTGACAACTCTATGTCAATGTTTTAATCTGTCTTTCATCTTTCGTTGATATGTTATACTGAATGTAGAAACACACTATTTATTATTTTGGAGGGCTAAAGATGTATGAAAGAATTCTTGTTGCTTATGATGGATCGCTCTTGAGCCGTAAAGCTATTGAAACAGCAAAATATCAAGCTGCACAAGAATCAGATTCAGAAGTTCATATTGTCACTGTAATGGATGCTACCGGACCAATTACAAATATAAATGTTTCAAGAAGTATTAGCAATGAACTGATCGAAAAATGCCGTCCACAAATGGAAAAAATTGAAGAGGAATTTGAAAGTGAGAACATTTCGGTGGTAAGCGAAATTATGATAGCTGAACAAAATGATCGTCCGGGTGGTTTAATTTGTAAATATGCTAGAGATAATGAAATAGATTTAATAATAATGGGAAGTCGGGGTCTCGGCAACATCAAGAAACTTTTCCTTGGAAGTGTAAGTAATCACGTAGTTCAGAACGCCGAATGCCCTGTTTTGATTATCAAGTAATCTAGTGAATATTCTACTATTTATGAGCTTCAGAGGTTACACCATATAATATTAGTGGTTACCTTATTTAACGTGAGCTGCGACTCGACTGCACATTCACTATGTTTTTGATTAATGGACTTTTAAGTAGTTTACCGTTAAGATGATAGATGGATACTTATTTGTAAAAATAAAGGAAGAGATAAATTAATGTTAAAGGCAGTAATTTTTGACTTGGATGATACGCTACTTTGGGATCATAAAAGTGTGAGTGAAGCATTTAAATCAACATGTGAAAAAGTGGTAGAAAAATATAATATAAACCCAGAACAATTAGAAGAAAGCGTTCGAAAACATGCAGAGGAACTTTATCCAACTTTTGAAACATATGACTTTGTGAGTAATATTGGCATTGGAACCTTTGAAGGAATGTGGGGAGAATTTGAGGACGAAGGAGCAGATTTTAAAAAACTGCGAGAAACAGTTCCTGAATATCGAAGACAAGCTTGGAAAAACGGACTACAAGATTTAGATATTGAAGATGAAGAATTGGCAGAAGAATTGGCAAAAACATTTCCAGAAGAAAGAAAAAAACAAGTTTTTCTATATGATGAAACGTTAGAGGTTTTAGATAAGTTAAAAGGAAAATACAAATTATTAATGTTGACAAATGGTTCGCCGCATTTACAGCATACAAAATTATCATTATCACCTGAGTTGGCACCATATTTTGATCATATTGTCATTTCGGGGGACTTTGGCCAAGGGAAGCCGAGTGCGGAAATTTTTAATCATGCGCTTAGTTTATTAAAGGTTGAAAAAGATGAGGTAATTATGGTAGGGGATAATCCATTAACAGACATTCTAGGTGCTTCAAAAATTGGTATTGATTCTATCTGGCTCAATCATCATGACCGTGAACTAATGGAAGTTACCCCAACATATGAAGTGGGAAGACTCAGGGAAATTATGCCGATTATAAAAACCTTATCGGAAGAATAATTTAGTAACGAAAAGATAAAATCATTTATGGTTTTATCTTTTTCTTTAGATTTAACAGGATTTTACGTCATTTACATACGAAACGAAGAACTATCTAAAAGAATTGGGTTGATAATTATGGGTTGGGTTTATGTTTTTTTAGCTGCTTTTGTTGAAATATTTTGGGTGCTTGGATTAAAATATTCAACTAATTTTTTAATGTGGACGGGAACAGTGATAACGATAATTTTTAGTTTTTATTTTATTATTAAAGCATGCGATCTTTTACCATCCGGAACGGTGTACGCAGTTTTTACAGGGTCAGGTGCCGCCGCAATTGCAATTATTGACTTTACTTTATTGGGAGCAGAATTTTCAATAGGAAAAGCATTTTGTATCGGTTTAATTATAATCGGTGTGGTTGGCATTCAATTAACGACGAGCACAGCGGAGAAGGAATCTGAACAAGTGCTTGTAGGAAGGAATGGTAATTAAATGGCCTGGGTTTATCTTGTCATTGCTAGTTTTGGGGAAATATTTGGCGTTGCTAGTATAAATATTTTATTGAAAAAAAGAAACTTGTTCTGGCTATTAATTCTCGTTTTATGCTTCACTTTTGGTTTTACTTTTTTAGGATTAGCGATGAAAGAAATTCCACTCGGTACTGCTTATGCAATTTGGACAGGACTTGGTGCAACAGGAGCAGTGATAATGGGAATTTTCTTTTTTAAAGAGCCGGCCAGTTTATTACGAATTTTATTTTTGACCTGTATTATAACGGGGGCAGTGGGACTAAAAATGATCGAATAAAAAAGGACAGCGAATTTACTGTCCTTTAGTTAGCTATATAAATCCCAAGCGAGTTTTACGGAATCGATAATATAATCCGCTACCTCTTCTTCATTAAAGTTATCTGTTACTAACTTGGAGTTATGATCCTCATACAAAGTTCTTCGTTCATTAAACAATGTTTCGATGTCTTCAATGGACCGGTTTTGCAAAACAGGGCGACTGTCCACAAGCATATGAAGTCGCTCCTTCCAAGAGTCCCATGAAATATCTAAGTAAAAAACGATACTGTGATCAAGGCAGGCATTGCGAATGTCTTCTTGCATAAAAGCGCCGCCACCAAGCGAAATAACTTTCAAAGGTTGTTTACAATAGTGGAGAACATAGTCTTTTTCTTTTTCCCTAAATGCGGCTTCTCCAATTTTCTTGAAAATTTCAGTCGTCGGCATTCCGAACTCTTTTTCAATTTGTTGGTCAATATCAATAAAGTCGCGGTATAGTTTTTTCGCAACTAGTTGGGCAACTGTTGTTTTACCAACACCCATAAAGCCGATAAAAACAAGACTTTTTTCTCTTACTGAGTGAAGTCCTTTATTCATCTTTTACTCCTTACCACTCTTTCTTGGCAGATAAGAAAGTGTAAAACTTCCCTACTGCTCACTGTCGAAAAGCCCGGGCGTCCTGGGACTAAGCTTACTCGTCCCATCGAAGGGCATTTGCTCTTACGTTTGTCCCACCGTGAAGATTTGTCTCAGGCGTAAGTCACTAGCACGTTCTGTGCGTCGTAAATGAAATCGCTAAAGCTTGGCGATATCCAAGTTTTCTAATCTACTCATTCACCAATTCGTTAAAAGCAGTTGTAACTTTTTCACGTCCTTCTACGATGCGTGGATGGAACTGGATCGTAGCAGCGTCGCGAGTTGCTTTAACATTATTCATTGCCCCTTGTAATTTCTCGTTGATTTCAGGTTGGTTCGTTTCTTTCTTAACGATAGATAAACCTGCTACAGTTCCTTGTTCACGTGCTACTTTTGCACTTTCAATCCCAGTAATATTTCCGGCAACGTAAATGCCCTCGATTGGCGTTTCCATTTTTTCATTATGAACTGGTACATGACCACCAAGTTCATCAGAATATTGGAAAGGACAACCTACAACTGCAGCAAGCTCTGCTAACGGATATAAACCACCGGCGATACAAACGAAATCAACCGGAATTTCCTCTTCGGTTCCCCGGATAATATCTCCATCCATTGTTACATCAACCATTGTAACGGATTCAACTTTGTCCGTACCGTTAATCTGTTTAATTGCTTTACGAAGATGGATCGGCATATCCCACATTTTGATTCCGTCTTTCGGATAAAATTGCAGTGCTAAATTTTGAACGAATTTAAATTTAGCAAACTTACTACCAAATTTAATGAACGCAGATGGTGCCAAGTGTGCGATTCGCACCAGACGTTCCATTACCTGTCTAGGGTTTGCTTGATCTTCTGAAACGACATTACGAGCAGGAAGTACCATGCTATGCAGGTCAATTCCGGCAAGTTGCAGTTCACGAGCAATTGCTGCGGACAAAACGTTTACGCCAACGACAATACCTTTTTCGCCAACGCTGACGCGGTGAACGTTTGTCATAACTTGAGCTGCGCCAATCGACATAACACCCGGAAGTGTCCAACCGGGAATAGGAGCTGCTGATTCCGCTGCACCTGTTGCAATGAGTACATTTTTTGCAGTGAAAGATTCTTTTGTTGTATGTACGACGAAATGATCGTCCAATGTTTCAATATGGTGAACAGATACACCTAAGCGAATATCAGTATTAAGTTTTTCCGCTTTTTCTTTTAAAGCTTCACTTTCTTTAATTCCATTCCACCATTCACCGCTTGGTTCTTGGTGTAGTTGGCCAAGCAATCGACCACCGGTTTTTGGGAATTCATCTAGAACGACAACGTTTAAATCATTTTCTCTACATTGGATTGCAGCAGACAAACCTGCTGGTCCTGCACCGATTATAACAACATCATTTATTTGCATTCTTTTTTTGTTCCTCCTGTCGTTTGAATTCTGCATACGTTCTTGGAAGGTCTCCTTCGTTATTCGGATTCAAAGGATCTGGTTGAACTTTTCCACTTTCTACAACCATATTTTCTTTAATTGGAGTAAGACAAGCACGTATATTTGTAGTCCCATCTACTGTTACACGACATTCGTAACAATGGCCAATATTGCAATAAATCCCCCTTGGAGTTCCAGACTCTTCGTGTTTACGGAGAGTGCGTATTCCATTTGCTAATAAAGCGGATGCAATTGTATCATTTTCAAAACCTTCATATGTTTTACCATCGAATTGGAACGTTACCTTTTTCTGCTCGTCCAATTGACCTAAAACCGGATGATTTTCTATTCTTTTACTCATCTTTAGCAGCACCTCCCAAATCTGTTATTGATAATGGCCTTACTGGAGGAGCAACTTTTAACGGAATAGCATTGGTTGGGTCTTCTTTAGTCAAATTGGTTAATACTTTATCGACTGCTGGGCGACAAGTACGTCCGCCACAAAAACCCATCCCGGCTCTTGTCCGTAATTTCAGCTCTCTTGCAGAACAATTGTATTTTTTGGCTGTTTCCTCTAAATCTTTTAAAGAAACTTCTTCACATCGACATATGATTAAATCTCGCATCATAGGCCTCCTTACTTAAGAAATTTAAATAATTACTACTAATATTTATATTCTAACACAAAATATAATTTAAATTATGTTATTATAGGTTTAGAGTAAAATTTTTCTTAATTTTTTGCGCTGGAGGTTGTAGCTTATGAGTACTAAAAACTATGAAGTGGCTGTAATAGGTGGCGGTATTGTTGGGTGTGCGGTCGCTTACTACATTGCTGAATCTGGGCTCGATTGTATTTTAATCGAAAAAAATGATATTGCAAGTGGTACAAGTTCTCGTTGTGACGGTAACCTAACGATTGTTGATAAGGATCCCGGCTTTGACAGTCATATGTCTTTAATTAGTCAGGAACTGATTGAGGATCTTCACCATAAATTGAATCTGCCGTTTGAATACAGAAAACATGGCAGTATTTTAGTTTGTGATAACGATGATGAAATGCAAGCGGCAGCTGATTGGGTAAAAACACAACGTGAGAGTGGCTTGAAATTTAATGTATTGGACCAGAAAGATATTCGGAATGAATCACCATTTTTCGCCCATGATATTCCGGGGGGACTTGAATGTGAAACTGATTCGCTAATTAACCCGTATCTTTTCTGTTATTCTTTAATTGAAAAAGCTCAAGGATCATTTGGATTGGATGTAAAAATACAGGCAGAAGTTACAAATATTACTAAGGACGATGAATTCACAATCGAAACGACGAATGGTAATGTTCGTGCTAAAAAAGTTGTAAACGCTGCAGGAGTATGGGCACCATTCATTGGTAAAATGCTAGGTCTAGATATTCCAATTATTCCGCGTAAAGGGCATATCCTTGTTGGATCAAGAGAAGAGCCGGTTATGATGCGTAATGTAATGGAATTTGGTTATCTCATGAATAAATTCGGTCGTGAGCGTATTGCGGATAAGCGTACAGCAGAACATGGGGTAGCACTTGTACTCGAGCCGACTGAGAGTCAGAACTTCCTCCTTGGAAGCAGCCGTCAGTTTGTAGGCTATGACAGTTCCATTGATATTCAGGTTGTCCAAACAATCGCAAAAAGAGGACTTAGATTTTTCCCGAAAATGGATGATTTCAAAATTATCCGATCATACACAGGTTTCCGTCCATTTACAGAAGATAATTTACCGATTGTTTCTGATGTTGAAGAAGTGCCAGGCTTTTACATCGCGGCGGGACATGAAGGTGATGGAATTTGTTTAGCACCCGTGACCGGGAAATTAACCGCAGATATTGTTAATGAAAAATCAGAAACGATTATTCCGAAAGAACCACTTCGTTTTGATCGCTTTGAAAAATCAAAGGTTCTTTCCTAAGCGAATAAAAAGTTGTGCGTGAGAAACCTTTTACAACGTCGGTTTTCACGCACTATTTTATTCGTAATAAAAGTGTAAACCCATATAAGTTCAACGAGGGCTTGATGGTAACCAAGATTTGTTATCACTGGAACAACATAACACTCGACTTTAACTTTAATAAAATATTAAATACTAGTACAATACGTATATTACAATAAAATATGGGGTGTTGAAAATGCTTAGAGTATTAAAAATTGGTTTTGCTTTTATAGGCGTAATTGTAGGTGCAGGGTTTGCATCAGGACAAGAAATTTTACAGTACTTTACTAGTTTCGGTTACAAAGGGACAATTGCTGCAATTGTTGCAACCGCTTTATTTGCTTATTTAGGAATGGTGTTAGCAAATATTGGAAGTCGTTTACAAGCGGATTCTCATAAGTCAGCAATCTATGAAATTAGCGGTCGTTATTTAGGTGTTATTGTAGACGCTATCATTGTATTTACTTTATTTGGTGTTGGGGTTGTTATGATTGCCGGAGCAGGTTCGACAGTTAACCAACAGTTTGGATTACCTGTGTTTGTCGGAAGTTTAATTATGACAGTTATCGTTGTACTGGCAATGATGTTAAAAGTAGATAAAGTTGTTGCAGTTATTGCAAGTATTACACCATTTCTATTGCTATTTATCGTTATTATTTCAATTTATAGTTTCAATACAATGGATGCATCCTTTGCTGAATTAAAACCGATTGCAGAAAGTCAACCGAAGTCTTTTCCGAACTGGTTTGTTTCTGCAATAAACTATGTATCCTTTAATATTGCTGTTGGGGCTGGAATGGCACTCATTACAGGAGGAGCAGAGAAAGACTCTCGGATCGCTGGAATTGGTGGGTTAGTCGGAGGTCTTGGAATAGGTCTTATGATTATATTAGCGCACTTCGCTATTTTTTCAAAAATTGATGTCGTTGCAGCGTTTGATTTGCCGTTGTTAAAGATTGTTGATGATATTTCTCCAGTACTTGCTATTTTCTTTGCAATTATTTTATTCGGTATGATCTTTAATACTGCTCTTGGTATGTTTTATGGATTTGTCGCTAGGTTTTTTGAAATGGATACAAAGAAAGCTCATATTGCTACGATTATTACATTAGTAATTGGATTTATTCTTAGTTTTGTAGGATTTACAACACTAGTTGCCAAGTTCTATTCTTTGATTGGATATTTAGGTCTGTTTTTAATCCTTGCATTAATTTATGCACCGTTTAAGTTAAAACGGGCTGGAAAATAACGATACAGAAAAATATAAAATTACTAGATTTCGCAAAAAATTAAGAAGTTTTTTCTCAAATAAAGTATAAGGTTGTTCCTGGAATAGGAGCAACCTTATTTTTTTATATCTTTTGAAAACCTCTGGCTATGCAGGAGGGGCAAAAGAGCTTATAGCGAGGTATTAAAAAAGCCTCCCTTCGTTTTAAAATATAGTTGGTTTCCCGACCACTACATCAAATAAACGAAGGAGGCTTGTCCAAATATACTGGACAAGAACAGTTTAGCACAAACAACATGGAAATGTAAGTATCACATTGTATTTACACCCAAGTATGGAAGGCAAGACATTTATGGGAAATACAAACAAAGTATAGAAAAAATATTAAGAGAATTATTGTGAGAGAAAAGGGGTAACTATTCACGAAGCAAATGTATGTCGAGTCATTTTTCAAGACGTTGAGTTGATCTACAACATGTCGAGTCATTTTCCGAAATATCGAGTCGATTCATTAATATGCAGAACCTTATGTACGAAAGCGAGTCTTCTTTATGATACAAGTAGCTACTATGCTACTATTAAGTATGGAAAATAATTTGAAGCAGGTGACAGTCGTGCGTAAAATTGCTAATTATATCGTGACATATAAATTTCTCGTTTTTTTGATCTTTCTGTTCATTTTTGTTCAGGCGTTAACACAACTTTATTTACCGACATTGATGGGGAATATTGTCGATAATGGGGTTGTGACAGGCGATATACCATACATTTGGAAAATTGGCTCGTTGATGCTCGTTGTGGCTGCTGTCGGTATCGTGATGTCTATCGTCATTAGTCACTATGCGGCAAAAGTTGCGATGAGTGTTGGTCGAGACATTCGGGAAGATGTGTTTACACATGTGAGTAAATTTTCCCTTTCTGAGTTTGATACGATTGGTACGGCATCTTTAATTACTAGAACGACAAATGATGTGACACAAATTCAGCAGGCAACAGTTATGATGTTGCGGATGGTTTTAACAGCACCATTTATGCTTGTTGGTGGGCTTATCATGGCTTTATCTAAAGATGCAAAACTGTCATTCGTTATTTTATTTGCCATCCCGTTTATTGCGGTGGCGATTTGGGTCATTTTGAAAAAAGGATACCCACTTTTTCAAGGAGTACAGAAGCGGCTAGATCGACTCAATATGGTATTTCGGGAAAATTTGACCGGAATCCGTGTGATTAGAGCATTTGCAAAAGGGCAGGCGGAACGAAAACGATTGAAAGATGCAAATACAGATTTAACGGATATTTCGATTAAAGTAAACCGGCTCATGGCGTTTACAATGCCACTAATGATGCTGCTGATGAATGTGACGATTGTGCTTATTATTTGGTTCGGAGGATTGCGTATTGATAGTGGGAATATGCAAATTGGGGATTTGATGGCGTTTATCCAATATGTCATGCTTATTATGTCTGCACTTATGATGGCGTCGATGATGTTTGTTATTTTACCGAGAGCATCTGTTTCTGCAAGCAGGATACAAGAAGTAATGGAGATGGAGCGTATAATACCGAAAGAAGGGAATGCATCTCCGGGTTCGGCAGAGGCTTCGGTTGCATTTTGTGATGTGACGTTTTATTATCCCGGGGCAGAGGAACCGGCACTTGAAGGTATTTCTTTTACGGCCAAAGCCGGGAAGATGACAGCGATTATTGGTGGAACTGGATCAGGAAAAACGACATTAGTTAATCTCATTCCACGATTTTTTGAAATTTCGGAAGGGAAAATTTTGCTAAATGGTGTCGATATTTATGAGACTAGATTAACAGAGATTAGGGAAAGAATTGGTCTTGTTCCACAGAAAGCGTTACTTTTTTCCGGGTCTGTATCGGAAAATATTCGTTTTGGAAAAGACGATGCGACGGAAGAAGAGATCAGGCATGCGGCAGAAATTGCACAAGCAGATGAATTTATCTGTGATTTGTCGGACGGGTATGATACAGAAGTTGAACAAGGTGGAGCGAATTTGTCTGGCGGGCAGAAACAGCGTTTATCGATTGCGAGAGCACTTGTTAGAAAGCCAGATATTTATATTTTTGATGATAGTTTCTCTGCGCTTGATTATAAAACTGATAAAAAGCTGCGTGAAGCACTTAAAAATGAAATAGAGGATAGTGTCATGATTGTTGTTGCGCAACGTGTCAGTACGATTATGGATGCAGATCAAATTATTGTCCTAGAAAAAGGAAAAATGGTCGGCGTTGGTACACATAAGGAATTGTTACAAACGAATAAGGTGTATCAAGAAATTGTTGCCTCCCAGTTCGGAGAGGGGGAGATCGCATGACGAAGGAAAAACGACAACCATCAGGTCCGCGTGGGCATGGTGGGATGCTCGTTGGGCTTGATAAACCGAAAGATTTTAAGAAAACGTTCCGACGCTTGCTTGCATATTTGAAACCACGGCGAAAGAGTTTGCTGCTTGTTGTCGTTGCGGCCATTTTAGGAACGGTTTTTAGTGTAATTGGTCCGATGGTTATGGGAAATACGATTACAGTTTTATTTGAAGGTGCCTATGCAAAATTTCAAGGGGTTCCAGGTGCAGCGATTGATTTTACAAAAATTGCGCTCCTTTTATTGTTACTTGCAGGTCTTTATCTGTTTAGTAGTGTCTTTCAATTTTTTCAACAATATATTATGGCTGGTGTTTCACAAAAAACGGTTTATGATTTGCGTGAAGATGTGTTTGGGAAAATGAATCATTTGCCGCTTGCTTATTTTGACGGTCGCTCCCATGGTGATATATTAAGTCGGGTCACAAATGATATCGATACGATCGCAACGACTTTGCAGCAAAGTTTAACGTCATTTATTACATCATTCGTTACGATCATCGGAATTATGGTGATGATGTTATGGATAAGCCCGTTACTTACTGTCATTGCAGTCGTTAGCATTCCACTTTCGTTATTTGTTATAAGGCCTTTACTAAAAAGGTCTCAAAAACATTTTGGTAAGCAACAAAAAACACTTGGACATTTGAATGGGCATATAGAAGAAATGTATACAGGTCATGAAGTTGTAACAGCATTTGGACGGGAAGGAGATTCCATTCATCGATTTAAGAAAGTAAATGAAGAACTGTATGACGCCGGGCGTCGAGCACAGTTTATTTCTGGGATTATTATGCCGCTGATGACTTTTATCGGAAATATTAGTTATGTTCTCATCAGTATTGTAGGCGGGATTTTGGTAACGCAGCGAACGATTTCTATCGGGGATATCCAAGCTTTTATAACGTACACAAGACAGTTTTCCCAGCCGATTTCTCAGACGGCAAACATTGCTAATATCATTCAGTCTACGATTGCGGCGGCTGAGCGCGTTTTTGAGTTATTGGATGAAGAGGAAGAAGAACCGGTTCACGATGCGGTTACGGTAAAACAAACGCAAGGTGCTGTACGTTTTGAACATGTTGACTTTGGGTATAGCGAGCAACTTTTAATAGAAGATTTGAATATCGATGTCGCTCCTGGACAAACGGTCGCAATTGTCGGACCGACTGGGGCAGGGAAGACGACTTTAGTAAATTTGCTCATGCGATTTTATGAACTTAATGGTGGACGAATAACGATTGATGGGATTGATATTATCCGAATGGAACGTGATGATTTACGGAGCAAGTTTGGGATGGTGCTGCAGGATACATGGCTATTTAAAGGAACGATTAAAGAAAATATCGCATATGGAAAAGATGGTGCAAATGATGCCGAAATATATGAAGCTGCGCGTGCCGCTTATGCACATCATTTTATCCAAACATTACCAGACGGGTATGAGACGATTTTGAATGAAGAAGCCTCGAATATTTCTGAAGGCCAGAAACAGCTAATTACAATTGCTCGGGCAATGTTGGCAGATTCTCCAATAATGATATTAGACGAGGCAACATCAAGTGTCGATACACGGACAGAAGTTCATATACAGGAAGCGATGAATACATTGATGAAAGGACGCACAAGTTTTGTCATCGCGCACCGTTTGTCGACGATTAAAGATGCTGATGTCATTTTAGTGATGGACCAAGGTGCTGTAATCGAACAAGGAACACATGAGGAATTATTGAAATTAGACGGATTTTATGCAGAGTTATATAAGAGTCAGTTTCAAGAAACAGCGTGAAGTTTTTTGGGTAGGAGTTGCCTTAAGAAAAGGAGAACGCTTAAGGCAACTTTTATTTGCTAAGGCTACCTAGTGGCTTGTGTGGGAATGCGGAATCGCTCTCGTCTCATGCTAAGTGGTTGGACAAGATGCTTAGTCGCTGTAAAAAATGCATAGTGGCTCGTGAAACATGCTTAGTGATTTCCGAAGATGCTTAGTCGCTGTGAAAAATGCAGAGTGGCTCATGAAACATGCTTAGTGATTAGGGAAGATGGGAGTCACTCGCATAACATGCTTAGTGGCAAAAATTATGCTTAGTCACGCCTAAAGGACCTAACTTTTCCGCACTCCCGGAATTTTCCGTAACTAACGTAATAATTCTTCCTTAAAATATTTCGCTGCATCGAGCATTTTCACTCCATACCAAAACATTTCACCATCGACTATTTTCAGGTTGGCTCCTGGGGCGATATCGCGGAATTCCTGCTTATGTTTTTCCCGAAAAGGATATGGTTCTGTTGCGAGCAAAAGATAATCAAGATTTGCTGCACGTAAATCTCCTTCCGTTACAGTAGGATAACGTCCTTCAAACTCGACAAATGGATTTTCAAATCCTAATCTTTGTAGTAGTGATTGGATATATGTATTTTTTCCAACGACCATATAAGGATTTTTCCAAATAACATAAGCAATGCGCTTCTTAACATCCAGTACTGGGATTTTCTCAAAAGCGGTAACAATCTTTTGCTTGAGCCCGATCGCTTCCTCGCTTCGATCGGTAAGTCTCCCGAGATCGACAATCATCTTAAGGGCATCTTTAACGGTTTGGATTTCAAAAACATAAACCGGAACAAACTTTTCTAGTTCTTCTACCATTTCTTTCGTATTTTCTTCTTTTTCGGTGATCACGATATCTGGCGTTAGCGCTTGAACTCGCTCGATTTTCATATCTTTCGTACCACCGACATTGATCGCTTTTTCGACTTTTCCTTTTGGATGAATGCAAAACCTGGTTCGACCGACAATTTCTGTGTCCAGCCCCAAACTGTACAATGTATCGGTTATGGCAGGGGCAAAAGATACAATTCGTTGCGGTGGATAGTGAAAATTGACATTCCTTCCAAGATGATCCGTTACCTTTTTCATCGAATCCCTCCTTTTTGTATCGTATCATAACAGCACAATCATTGCGAAAAGTTAAAAAGTGGGTCATACTTTTACTTAAATGAAATTGATAGGAGGCTATTCAATGATTAAACATGCGAAAATATTATTTAATCCGGAAAATGCAGAATGGAAGGATTTTGTTAAAAAATCTTCAGGAGATTTTGCAACATTATTTATTGATGAAAAATTACATATTATCGTGAAAGAAGTGTCTAAAAAAAAGCAAAAGCTTGATAAAGTTCGGATGATTGCCGGTTCGATCGCCCGTGAACTTATGAAACGTGAAATAGAAACAGCCGAAGTAGATGGTAAGGAACTAAAAACTGCGTTCAGTGAGCTTAATGGCGATAAGACAGTAATTGCTTTTACGGAAGGTTGGTATCTTGGTAGCTATGTGTTCGATAATTATAAAACGAAGAAAAGTGCACCAGCTACTTCTCTGCAGATTACTGGAGTAATTCAATCGCTTTTCGAAACTGGAAAAACTCGCGCCGAAGCAACAAGCTTTTCACGTGATCTCATGAACGAACTTTCCAGCAAACTTAA
>NZ_JBPPZG010000038.1:0-24423 GCF_051918545.1 Pseudogracilibacillus amylolyticus (SeqCode)
GAATATTCTTTTTCACATATGAAATAAAGTGAAAATAATAGCACATTACTCCAGATAATCAGCTGAATTAATTTGAAATAGATAACCTGGAATAATGTGCTAGTTTACACGTATAGTCATATTTCTGATATGTTACCTTCTCTATACGTGGATTTTGATGATAAGGAGTTGATATCCTACTATCCTGAGCCTGCATCTTATGAACTATATGTACCGAATGGATGGCTAGGGAAGTATGAGCAATTTATGGGACGCATTCCTGATGACTATCGTTACTGGGTAGTCAATGGTGACAATTTATTTTTACAAGGAGAGTAACAATGAATAAAGAAGACACCTTTACTATAATGAAAGATATGTTCGGTAAAAAGGGAAGTGAGGAACAGGTAGAAGGGCTTACACTAATAATTGACGGTAAGCTGAAAGAAGTCTTTGATACTATAATAGGCAAATTGGTTATTTTCTCCCCCCGCGAGACTAGGTCTTTCGGGGTTTTTTTGTTTGTTAAAAAAGAGGATAATTTCCGTTCATCTAGGAGGAAAGAATCAAATATGTAAAAAGATGGATTATTCGTTGAAAAGAATGATTACCTGAATGATAATTAAATAGAGAAGTGTGAAGTGTAGGGAGTTACTGTCTCTTAAAATAGGAAACTTGGAAACAAAAGTCCTTAAATTTATATTTTCATATGATCTTAAAACATATGCTGCCCAAAAACTAATGTGATCAGTTTATACAACAGGAGGGATAGGGATGGCGAGCATTTATGATATAAAGCCGCAATTTCAGAATTTATTACGACCGATTGTAAATCGGATAGCAAAGATAGGAATAACACCTAATCAGGTAACAGTTGCAGCGATTTTTCTATCGGTAAGCACAGGACTTATATTACTATTTTTTAATGAAAATACATATATATTGTTAATTGTTCCAGTGGTGATGTTTGTTCGAATGGCTTTAAATGCGATTGATGGGATGTTGGCAAAAGAACATGATATGAAGACAAGGCTTGGTAATGTTTTAAATGAGTTAGGTGATGTAGTTTCCGATGCGTGTTTATTTCTACCATTTGCATTTATTTCGGGGTTTTCTGCTCCCCTTATCGTACTGATCGTAATTGTCTCGATAATTAGTGAGATGGCGGGAGTGATGGGAGAAGTTATTGGAACAAGCCGTCGATATGATGGTCCAATGGGGAAGAGTGATCGGGCATTTATGTTTGGGGTATTGGCCATTTTTGGTGCGTTTGAATTTTTACTAGGATTTTGGGTGACGGTCATTCTTGCCATCATGGTTTGTCTGATTATTATTAATATTTTCACCCGAATCAAGAGAGCACTAAAGGAGGTGAATTAATTGCCGTTTGATGGAGTTTCTAAAGATGTTGGTGTTGTATTACTCGGTATTTTAGGTCTATTAGTTTTATCCAGTATCATTGCTTTTATATTAACAAAAGTGAAGCGGGACAAGGATTTTACCGAAGTGAATGCAAGAATCAAGTCATGGTGGGTCATGGCGTTTGTTTTTACGTTTGCAATACTAATTAATCATAATGTTTCTCTCATTTTTTTGGCATTTTTATGTTTTCTTGCATTTAAAGAATATTTGTCGCTTATTCCGACAAATAGGGCACATCGAAAAATTTTATTTTGGGCGTATCTCGCTATTCCGATTCAGTTTTTCTGGATTTATATAGGCTGGTACGGGATGTTTATCATATTCATTCCAGTATATATGTTTTTATTTTTGCCGATACAAATGATTTTAATTGGGGAGAATAAAGGTTTTTTACGGACAATGGGTTCCGTTCATTGGGGATTGATGATTATGGTTTTTGGACTTAGTCATCTTGCATATTTACTTGTGCTTCCCGGGACGTCTGGTACAAATGCGGCTGCCGGGGCTGGGCTCGTACTTTATATTGTTATCTTGACCCAGTGCAATGATGTGGCGCAATTTATTTGGGGGAAAATGTTTGGAAAACATAAAGTTATTCCTAAGGTGAGCCCAAATAAAACGTGGGAAGGGTTAATTGGTGGGGTTTTAACTACTACTGGGCTCGCGCTATTGCTTGCTCCGCTCCTGACTCCATTAACGCTGCCTGCAACGTTATTTACTGGATTTTTAATCGGCTTGACCGGTTTTATTGGAGATGTAAATATTTCCTCTTTAAAAAGAGATTTGGGAATCAAAGATACAGGACAAACCATACCAGGTCATGGTGGTATTTTGGACCGGGTGGACAGTTTAACATATACGGCGCCGTTATTTTTTCATTTCATTCGCTATTTTTATTTTACATAAAGGAGCTACAAATTAATGATTGTTAGGTGGTTGTTTTTTACACTTATTATCCGGCCATTTATTACAATTATTCTCGGTTTAAATGTGCGTCGATTAGAGAATTTGCCTGAAAAAGGGCCTGCTGTCATCGTGGCAAATCATAATAGTCATTTAGATACACTCGTATTGATGACGCTTTTCCAGGGACGAAAAATTCATCAGATTCGCTCGATTGCTGCTGCTGATTATTTTTTAAAAAATAAATTTATCGCTTGGTTTGCACTAAATATTATTCATATTATCCCGCTTGATCGGAAGCCGAAACGTCGTGAAGGATTGTTTAAGGGCGTCTATGATGCGCTAGATCAAAATCATATTGTTATTTTGTTTCCAGAAGGATCACGTGGAGAACCAGAACAAGTGGCAAAGTTAAAATCGGGTATATTTTATTTACTCAAAGAACGTCCAGATGTACCAATTTATCCAGTGTTTATGCATGGATTGGGGAAATCGCTTCCTAAGGGAGAACGGGTTTTCGTTCCATTTTTCTGTGATGTTTTTATAGGAGAACCTTTTAAATGGAAAAGTAATAAGCGAGAATTTATGAATAAACTTGAAGAAAAAATGAATGGACTTGCAGCGGAAGGGAGTTTTCCAAAATGGGATTAATATTAATTGGACTAATTTTAGCGTTTTTGTGGGGACTAGCGGAAGCGACCTTCTTTTTCATTATTCCGGATGTTATTATAACCCTCCTTGCAATTCATGGCTTCCGTGCTGGGCTTGATGCGAGTTTAATTGCTTTAGCAGGAGCTTTGCTAGGTGGAAGTGTGATGTATTTTTGGGCAGTAAATCGCGACGAACAAGCGTATCGCTTTGTTTTAGGAGTCCCTGCTATTGGGGAAAAAATGATGC
This sequence comes from Pseudogracilibacillus amylolyticus (SeqCode), assembly GCF_051918545.1. NCBI lineage: Bacteria > Bacillati > Bacillota > Bacilli > Caryophanales > Bacillaceae > Pseudogracilibacillus > Pseudogracilibacillus amylolyticus (SeqCode). The sequence goes on from NZ_JBPPZG010000038.1 coordinate 3,202, forward strand.
GAAATGTTAGAACTAGTTTGGAGCAGCGTGGCTTGCTTGCGATGGTGCTAGGACCGATTCGAGGAATTCCTTATAAGGCATACGCTGTCATAGCACCAAAAGTTGGGATTGGATTCATTTCTTTTTTGCTTGCTAGTATTCCCGCTCGGTTTATACGATTTTTCTTGACTAGTTTGCTTGCGTGGGTATTGGCAGAGGTTTTATTCCCAAATCTCCACATGAGTGTTAAATATGGAGTGTGGATTTTTGTTTGGATCATCGTTTATGCTATTTATTTCAGAGTGCATCCATGGAATGGCGATAAAAAATAATGGTAAAGTTAAGAAGAGGACTAGATTAATAGATGATAGTTTATATGAACTTTAAAGTGGATGGGAAGGGTATAGGTAATGGGTATCTACTTATGGAAAGAATTCAGTATCTAAAGGACCTACCGAGAAATATATGGATTCCCAGTTAAAGTAAAGGCGGGTGCTCAAGAGAAACATATTCCTAATACGCCAAATTACAAACAAGAATTAGCAAACGGAAAAAACAAGAGTATTTTTTATGGCGATAATAAAACAGCACAAGAATTGCTTGATAAGTTTGCAGGAAAAGGTCAATTACTACCGAATGGTAATAAAGAAAGAGTAGACTTTGGTCAACCAATTGGGAAATACTATGATCGCAATACTGGTGCTCATATAGTGCCATCAAGACCATAAAAACAAAAGAAAAGAGGATGTATATGGGCTATGACTCTTTAATAGGAACATTAATAAATTATAAAGATAGTGACATGATACTAGTATGGGAAAATGGATTAAGGATTATTGGTGAACTAGATACAGTTTTCGAAACAGACAATGGATTAGAGGAGGATGATATAAATTATACAGAATATGAAGCAGCCGTATTCAAGGTAAATAAAATTTTATCTCATCCTAGTAATAATAAAGGTGGTTTATATAATTGGTTAATCCAAGAAAAAGGTTCATTAATTGAAGTTTCACTTTATGATGATCCTCCTTGTGCAGTTTTGTTAACTGCCGGACAACGTGTGTGGAAAAGGGATAGTCAGAGATAAAAACGTTATCTTAAACATATACCTTGATTGGCTATAAGCCTTTCAAGGTTTATTTTGAGTGAGATTAAGTTTTACTGAACAAATTCGTATAAAGGATGAGGTTTGGTATTTACGTTGTAGTGAAGGATACAGGAGGAGGGATTTAAAAGGAGGAAAAGTAAGTGACAAGAGATGAGATTGCAAATTTATTAGATGGTATATTAGATAAAGAATTAGGAAATTTAGATATTCCTTCGGCAAGTGATTGGGGAAATATCGAAAAAAAGTTTGGATGTCAATTTCCATCGGAATTTAAATTTTTTATAGAGTTAATGTCAGAATATTCATTTCCAGGAGAAACCTTAAATGTTTCCAATGGTAATACAAATGGAAATGACACTATTGAATTTACCTATGACTATGAAATGAAACAGGGGGGATGGAAGGAAGAATTAATCCCGTTTTATAGTATAGGTAACGGTGACTACTTCTGCCTTCTTGCCAATGAGTGTCCAAACACGGGAGTTTACTATTATTCACATGAAGAAACTAATATAGATAAAGAAGCAAATAACTTTGCAGAATGGTTAAAACAGTTACCTACTTTTTTGAGTTAATAAAAAAACCTTGATTGGCTAATGCCTTTTAAGGTTTCTTTTTGTGGGGACTACCTAGTGCCGAATGGACCACTTATTATTTTTTTGAGTGGAGATAAGCTTTGTAATCTCTTTATGATACCTCGCTCACCATAAGAGGTGAATTATATTGTTACATTGAATATATACGGGCTTTATAACCCTTCATGCCGAAACTTTGGTTAGCCATTATGCAAATAAAGGCAGAGAACATTCTACAAAAGTGATAGAAGAGTTGCATGAGCTCGATTACTACAAACGAAAGCCGTGCCCGATGAGCCACATATGCCGTTGGAACAGTGGCAGAAACTGTTTTGGGAACAAAAGGGTTCTTGCTGAATTACGGATTTCGCGAACAGGATCTAAAATAAGTAATATTAAAACAAAAGATTTAAATAATGCCGGTCAATTAAATGTTTTCCATTATCCTAAAAACGATTTAGCATTTGCAGGCGACTATGGCACAGTGCCATATAATGTGTATAATCTGAATAGCATAAAAGAACAACTGACAAAAGGTTCCACGAACATGAATTTTAAAGTGGATGGGAAGGGTACGGGGAATTTTGTTAAAGTTAATAATAAAACTATAATAGATACTGCAACTATCCCTGAAAAGGGTGGAGAGACTGTCGTAGGGCATGCTTTACAAAAACATGCAGGAAGAAATCCACACATTTGGGGGAAAGTTAAAGGCGACCCTGACCAGATAAATCAAATGGCATTGAAACATCTTGAAGAAATATTGGATGGACCTGGAGGATTTATAAAAATTAAAAATCCTGAAGGAATAGAATTTTTGGAGAAAAAACTTCCAGATGGGCGTGGAGTTCGGTTAAACCTTGATGGAACTTTTAAGGGATTTATTGACTAGTAAGAAAGGTGGGTTGATAGTGGAAAATTTAGAAATTATATTATCTGATTTTAATAAGAGAGAACTTAATAAATTAGTTTATGACGAACTTAAATTATCTACATTAAAACTTAAGTCATCACATTTTTTTGATAATATTTCAGAAAAAGATTTGGATTTTTCTCAAGTGAAAAATATTGAAGGGATTTTATCACCGAAAGGAACGGGAAATATATTTATAGAAGAATTGCAGTTAGGTATTCCTTTAAAAAATGTAGTAATAGTTTTCTCGTTTGATGAACAAGATGGTGACATTGTATTTAACTTTCCTGAAAATGAAATATTAAAAGATGGGGCGGATGATAACAAGTTAAGGTTGAAAAAAATAGTTCGCTTTTTAGTTTATTTGAAAAAAAACTATGACATTCCAAAAATCATAGTTGGTTACGAACCTGCAGCTGATGAGGATACTATGTTATTAGAAATTAATCATAAAGTAACTAATTATGATAAGGAAATAGAAAAACTACTTTGTTATCTAGAGTTTTAAATGGCTATCTTAAATTAGGTAATTTTGCATATTATGATGTATTGGAATTAATTGTAATTGAGTCTCAATTAAAATCATTTGGATATTCAGTAGAAGACATTGGTCAAATTGCACCAATATTAGGCGAGAAATTCAACAAATAAAACATTTAAACTTGAGTTAGGAAGTTAAGAAAATTTTTATGTAGGGTACATACATTTTCTGTATGTCGAGACTAATAAGGTAAGAATGTTTGAAGATATAAATACGTATAAAGAAACCGGGTTTGGTATTTACAGTGTTATAAAGGATTTAGGAGAAGGGATCTATGAACTTCACAATAATTCGCTTGGCGTTCTTTATCACCTGCTTCTCTTTTGTGGGCAAGGCACGATGGTTTAAATAAGTAATTGGAACGCTGGCAGTTGAATTTATCGACCCTGGAAAAGATACAGGAACAGAAATTAAAGCGTCTAAAGACATTTTACGGATGAATAATAGATTTAAAAACAGGTTGGCATCAAAGCCAACCTGTGCTCATACTATTTTATCGCTTTAATTGATTCATTGACGATCATAATCATGTCATCCATTTGTTCTGTCGTGATTGGGAACGGGGGTGCAAAAGCTAAAGTGTCTTGGCCATCATAAACTACGGAACGGCAAATAAGTCCTTTTTCAAGAGCTTTTGCAACTACTTTAGGTCCGATTGGATCAGCAGATTTTGATGCTTTTTCTAATCCGATTGCCCCTAATAAACCAATACCACGAACATTATCAACATTATCATTTTGTTCCTTAATCCACTGAAAACCTTCTAGCATTTGCTTACCGATGACATTTACATGATCAATTAAGTTTTCATCTTTAATAATTTCTAAGTTCTTTAAAGCGACGGCAGCTGCAGTTGGGTGGCCACTGTACGTGTATCCATGCCAGAAGTTTCCTTCCGTTTTTTCAATGATTTCATTATGAAGTCTTTCAGAAATGATCATTCCGCCTAATGGTGCGTATCCGCTAGTAACACCTTTTGCCATTGTAATAATGTCAGGTGTAACACCGAACTGTTCGATTCCAAAATTAGTCCCTATACGTCCAAATCCGCAAATAACTTCATCCGCAATAAATAAGATATCATTTTCATCACAAATTCTCCGTACTTCCTGGAAATATCCTTCTGGTGGTAAATTCACTCCTCCAGACCCTTGAACAGGTTCAGAGATATATGCTGCAATCGTGTCAGCACCTTCTTTTTCAATTAGTTCTTTCAAAGCATCTATAGAATTATCAACGTAGTGAAAATCTGGTGCGATCGATGTTGTAAACGTATGGAACTGCTCAATCCCAGTAGCGCTCGTTGCTCCCATTGCTACTCCGTGATACGAAAGTTTTCTTGAAATAATTTTCTTTTTTTCTGGTTGGCCTTTAATTTTCCAATAATGACGAACTGTTTTAAATGCGGTATCATTTGATTCTGAACCGCCAGAAGTAAAAAAGGTAGCGTTTAAATCTCCAGGTGTCCATTTTGCAATTTCCGCAGCGAGCCGAATTACTGGCTCATGACTCCAGTTATTAAAAGTGGATGTAAATGCGAGCTTTTCCATTTGTTCTTTGGCTACTTCGGCAAGTTCTTTACGACCATGTCCTATATTTACATTCCAAAGAGAAGAGAGGCTATCCATTAATTTTCTACCTTGTACGTCTTTAAGATAAATCCCATTGCCTTCGGTAAAAATAAAGGCTGGACCTTCTTCTTGGAGATTTTTCATATTCGATGTCGGGTGAATAAAATGTTTCTTATCTAATTCTACCAATTCATCTTGTAAACTTTGGTTTTTTATCATAGTCACTAGGTTTTCCTCCTAAAATGTTTTTAGCAGAAAGTATGATACTTTCTTGATTCGCATAAGTACAACTAAGGTTTGGCAATAAGCCAAGTATTTTAATACTATTTAGCACTTATTTGTTCTTTTTCAGCCTTTTCTTTTAGTAGTTCAATAAAGTAATCTCCGACTTCAGCTGTTGAAGCCTTCCCACCTAAGTCAGGGGTTAATTTCTCTGTTTCATTTAAAATTTCTATAATTGTATCAAGGATAACTTTTCCCCATTCTTCCTCCTTGAAAAAGTCCATCATTTGGCTGACAGACCAAAGTGCTGCTAAAGGATTTGCAATGCCTTTTCCCGCAATATCAGGAGCAGAACCGTGAACAGGCTCAAACATAGAAGGATACTTTCTTTCTGGATTGACATTTGCCCCGGTTGCAAGTCCCATTCCTCCTGTAATAGCTGCGCCTATGTCTGTTAAAATATCTCCAAACAAATTTGAAGTTACGATGATTTCAAATCGTTCAGGATTAGAGACGAAATAAAGACTTGCTGCATCAACAAGGTACGAATAAGTTTCCACGTCCGGATACTCTTTTCCGACTTCTTCAAAAACTTCATCCCAAAAGACCATTGAATAATTTAATGCATTTCCTTTACTAATGCTTGTTAATGTTTTCATTTGTTTGCGCGCTTCTTCATATGCATATCGAATGATCCGTTCCGTACCTTTCCGAGAAAAAACACCTGTTTGAAGCACGACTTCTTCGGCTCTTCCTTTGAACAACCAATCACCGGCTCCTGCATATTCCCCTTCACTATTTTCTCTGATGACGAGAAAATCAATATCTTCTTTCGTTTTATCTTTTAATGGGGTAAGCCTTTCATTTAATAACGTAATCGGTCTGATATTGACATAAAGATCAAACTCTTTACGAATTCGTAAAAGGAGATCCCACAAAGAAATATGATCTGGCACACCAGGATATCCAACAGCTCCAAGATAAATCGCATCGAATGTTTTTAATTTTTCAATACCATCCTCATCCATCATTTTGCCGTGTTCCAAATAATATTCACAACCCCAAGGGAATTCTTCAAAGGAAAAAGCTAGATTCGGGTCGAGTTTTTCAATAGCTTTTAATACTTTTACTCCTTCATCCACTACTTCAGGTCCAATTCCGTCTCCTGGTATAAGTGCGATTTGTAAATTTTTCATAAAAACCTCCGCAAAACAGAATAATTAAATACCAATTGATACATATTGCATTTCTAGAAAATCATCAATCCCTTGATGTCCACCTTCACGTCCAAGTCCACTTTCTTTCATACCACCAAATGGCGCTTGTACAGCAGAAGGGGCACCATCGTTCCAGCCGATGATTCCATAATCCAATTTTTCAATAACTTTCGTACCTTGTGAAACATTTTCTGTAAAAACATATGCAGCTAATCCATAAGGTGTATCATTTGCTAGATTAATAGCTTCTTCAATGTCTTCAAACTTTTGGATCGGAGCAACTGGGCCGAATGTTTCTTCCTGCATGATTAACATATCTTCTGTTGCATCTTTAATAACCGTTGGTAAGTAGTAATTTCCATTTTCTTCTGGCTGCTGGCCACCTACAACGACTGTCGCGCCATTTTTCACTGCATCTTCGACATGCTCTGCAACTTTTTCGATACTAGCCTGATTTATTAATGGGCCGATGTCAACACCACTTTCCATTCCATTTCCAACTTTAAGTTCTTTAACGCGAGCAGCAAAGGCTTCAACGAACTCATCATATATTTCGGATTGTACATATACTCGATTGACACAAACACAAGTCTGTCCACCATTTCTAAATTTTGAAGCCATCACTCCCTGAACAGCTGTTTCAATATTTGCATCATTAAGAACGATCATCGGAGCATGCCCACCAAGCTCAAGGCTGAGTTTTTTCACTGTATCAGCACCTTGGCGCATCAAGACTTTCCCAACTTCTGTAGAACCTGTAAAAGTTACTTTTCTTACGCGTGAGTCTGTTAAAAAGACACCACCAATTTCACTGGAAGATCCAGTAACAATATTAATAACACCTTTTGGGAATCCTGCTTCTTCAGCCAATTCAACGAGTTTAATTGCTGTTAAAGGTGTCTCACTTGAAGGCTTTACGACGACTGTACATCCAGCAGCTAAAGCTGGCCCCATTTTTCTTGTTAACATAGCTGCGGGGAAGTTCCAAGGTGTAATAGCAGCAACAACTCCAACCGGCTTTTTCCATACTTGCAGTCGTTTGTTTTTATCGTGAGTAGGAATCGTTTCACCGTAAATCCGTTTCGCCTGTTCGGCGTACCATTCAATATAATTTGCTGCATAATGAACTTCACCTTTTGCTTCATTTAATGGCTTTCCCATTTCTTTCGTCATTAATTCTGCTAACTCTTCTTCGTGGGCGATAATTAAATTAAAGTATTTTTTAAGTAAAGTAGCCCGCTCATATGCAGTAGTGTCAGACCATGATTCAAAAGCATGATTAGCCGCTTCAACGGCAGTACGCGCTTCTTGTTTTCCTCCTTTTGGAACCTCGGATACGAGATCTCCAGTAGCGGGATTGTAGACCGGAATTTTCTTTAAATTTTCTCCAGTCCAATTCCCATCGATGTACAATAGATTTTGCATTCATTCCACCTCAACTTTACAAAATTTACATGTAATTAACCTAAAAACTGTCCTTCTACATATTCGATATGAGTTCGAATTTTTTCATCCACAATTTTAGGGTCGTTTGTTAATAGAGCTTCAAATAATTCTTTTTGCTCTTTATAAAACGCTTGATGGCTAGAGTAATACTTATCAAGGTACAAGAGAAAAGTTCTAATTTGCACTTGAATGGAGTCATATAACTTAATTACTCGAGAATTACCAGATAAGTTTATTACATAACTATGAAATTTCATATCGAGGTCAAATAAGTCACTCCAATTTTTATTTTTCGTTTTTTCTTCCATTTCTTTTAGAATAGACTCTAAATTTTGAAGTTCCTTCTCACCAAGGGATGGAAGCGCTTTTACAAAAGCGTAAGATTCAACAATAGATCGAAGTTCTATGATTTCTTGCCAATCCTGCTTAGAAAATTGGGAAACATACGTCCCTTTTCTTGGTTTACTTACGACCATTTCTTCATATTCAAGAATTTTTAGAGCATCTCTAATTGCATTTCTACTAACGTCAAATTTTTCAGACAAATCACTTTCAATTAGTCTTTCGCCAAATTGAATTTCACGATTCCAGATACTCCTCCTCAGCTGATCTGCTATAAGTTCCCCTAGTGACACTTTTGGGATTGTTTGATTCATGCGCCTCTCACACTCCTTTCTTTTCAAAATCACTTTTAAAAGTCGATTGTCGACAGTTTAAACTTAGTATAGATGGACTTCTATTATATGTCAATTACATAAAAGAAAATAAATCAATTCAATGTTTAAAAATTTAAACTACTCTATATTGCATAACTTATTAGAATTTGGTAGTACAAGTAAGATTATTAATGGTTATTCGTATTTGAATAGAAAATCTCACTATTAATTAAATTAGGTGGAATTTCTCCGTTTAATCCAGCAACCAAATTTTTTGCGGCTAATCTTGACATTGCTAATTCATTTTCTACTGTTGCTGCTCCGAGATGAGGGAGAGTCACTAGATTATCTAAAGTTAATAGAGGATTATTTGGATCTACAGGCTCATTTTCAAATACGTCAATGCCTGCCGCTAAAATTTCCTTGTTATAAAGAGCATTATATAACGCTTTTTCATCAATGTTTTTTCCACGTGATGCATTAATGAAAATCGCAGAGTTTTTCATGAGCTTAAATTCATCTGCACCAATTATTCGCTCTGTTTCTGGTAAAAGAGGAACCATTAGCACGATAAAATCCGCTTGTGTTAACAAATCCTGTAAGGAACAATAGATTGAGTTATATTTATTTTCTACTTCTTTTTTACGAGAACGATTGTAGTAAAGTATATCCATATCAAAGCCAAGATGGCAACGCTTTGCGATAGCTTGTCCAATACTACCCATCCCAATAATCCCTACTTTCTTATGGTGAAGATCCGTTCCGAAATTTTCCACCTTTAAATATTCATTCCATTTTCCATTCTTAACAAATTGATCAAGTTCAGGAATTCTTCTAGCTGTCGCTAACATCATTCCAAGCACAGCATCAGCGACTGTATCTGTCAAAACACCAGGTGTATTAGTTGCCATTATTTTTCGTTTTGAAAGCGAAGCAATGTCTAAATTATCGAACCCGACAGATATATTGGAGACTATTTTTAACTTAGGTGCTAAATCTAATAATTCTTTTGTTACTTTCAGTTCTAGTCCAATTATCCCAATTGCATTCTGAAGGGCTGCTCTAAATTTTGGGTGATTGATATATTCATAGTTTTCGAAGTATTCAACGTCAAATTTCTGTTGTAATTTTTCTCTAACAGATTGTGATACTCTTGTATAGGCGATCACTTTCTCCATCTTTTCTGCTCCTTTGCTTGTTTTTATGATTGCATTAAAGATGACATCAATTTAATAAATTGTCAACAGTAACTTAACATAAATTTAAAAAGTAAAAATTTTATTGACAATTAAAAAAACATAGTCTAATATTAATTGCAAATATGTTGATTGTCGACAGTCGATTAAAAATGTTTGCGCTTTCAATATTGTGGTTTTGCAGAATGTATTTAGGAGGAAGACTGATGGGTTTACATAAAAAAATAAAAGAAAGTATCGGTGTGAAAAAAAATGAATATATTCGATTTCTCCAAAAAGTGATTCAAGAACCTAGTACGTCTGGCAACGAGTTAGGAGCACAAACAATCGTTGCTGAGCGGTTAAAGGCTAAAGGATTAGAAGTTGATGTATGGATTCCAGAATATGATGAATTACTGAAAAGTAAGTACTTCAATCCACGAAGGGACAATTACGAAAACAGTCCGAATGTGGTGGGAGTTTTAAAAGGAAAAGAAGATGGAAGATCGCTTATTTTAAATGGGCATATTGATGTTGTACCTGCTGGAGACAAAAATAAGTGGACAAATGATCCTTATTCAGGCGAGGTGATAGACGGAAAATTATATGGCAGAGGTACGACGGATATGAAGGGAGGGAATATGGCGACTTTAATTGCGCTAGAGACGATTATTGATTTAGGTATTGAATTAAAAGGTGATGTAATTTATGAAAGCGTTATCGAGGAAGAAACCGGTGGTGCTGGTACGCTCGCTGCGATCCAAAGAGGATATAAAGCGGACGTAGCGTTAATACCTGAACCAAGTGAGATGAGAATTTTTCCAAAACAACAAGGATCCCTCTGGTTTAAAGTGACGATAAAAGGTATTTCTGCTCACGGTGGGACAAGGTACGAGGGTGTAAGTGCAATAGAAAAGGGGTGGATTGTTTTTCAAGAAATTATGAAATTGGAGGAAAAAAGAAATGCCCCTTTGCGAAAAGATCCATTATATAAGAATAATCCAATTCCAATCCCAATTAATATTGGTCAATTTAATGGTGGGTATTTCCCTTCAGCAGTTGCAGAAGAAGCGACGATTCAAGGTCGTTATGGAGTTGCTCCGGGAGAAACGATTGAGGAGGCAAAAAAGGAATTTATTGCGATGTTAGACTACTTGAAAGCGTTGGATGACTGGTTTACACAACATCCCGCAACTGTCGAATGGGGAGGTATTCATCTACCACCAGGAGGTTGTGATCTAGATCATCCAATGCTTGAAATTTTAAAAGAAAAATATGTTAAGGTTGAACGGGAAGAGCCAATCATTGCTGGGTCTACATGGGGAACAGATGGTGGATTACTTACCCAAGTTGGGGGTATCCCATCTATTGTTTTCGGACCTGGAACGACAAGTATGGCACATTTTACCGATGAATATGTGGAGTTAGATAAGTTGTTTAAGACAGCTGAAATTATTGCATTAGCAATTATTGATTGGTGTGAAGTTGCAGATTAACAGTTTGTATTCTAAAAGTATATTTAAGAAGGGGACAAAATGATGAGAAAAATACTAATTGGTTTTAGTTTACTATTGATTATGACTGTTATTAGTGCGTGTACGTTAGGAGCTACAAGTGAAAATAATAAAGGAGAAGGATCTGCAGAATCAAGCGAGAGTGAATCAACCAATTCTGGTGAATATGTAATTGGCGTTACGTACACAATTCCTGAAACTGGATCAACACACTTAGGAATGGAAAAATTCAAAGAGTTAGTTGAAGAAAAAACAGGTGGAGAAGTAGTTGTTGAATTATATCCAAATGGGCAATTATATGCATCTGAACGTGAGGCAATAGAAGCAGCACAAGCTGGAAATATTGAGATGACAGTAGCTGCCTCAGCTCCAGTAGCTGGATTTGACAAACGATTTTTAGCACTTGATTTGCCATTCATTTTTCCTGATCACGAAACAGCTTATGAGGCTTTGGATGGTGAGTTAGGGCAAACATTGCTAGATGGACTGCATGAAATTGGACTAGTCGGTTTAGCCTATGGAGAAACTGGAATGCGTCATTTTTCAAATAGTAATCGACCAATTGAAACACCTGAAGATTTACAAGGGCTAAAAATTCGTACCATGGAAAACGAAGTTCATATCGATACATTTAAAGAATATGGAGCGAATGCCTCTCCTTTTGCTTTTGGAGAATTATATAGTGCGCTTCAACAAAACATCTATGACGGCATGGAAAACCCGATTAATTTAATTGATCAAATGAAGTTTTATGAAGTACAAGACTATTTAACCATTTCGAATCACGCTTATACGGCAACAGTTGGATTTATGAATGCAGAGTTCTTTAACAGTTTACCAGAGGATATTCAAACAGCAGTTAAAGAGTCAGCAGTTGAGTCTATGGACTATCAAAGAGGCATTGCAAGACAACAAGATGAAGATGGTTTAGCAATTACTAAAGAACATATGGAAATTAATGAACTTACAAGTGAACAAAAGCAACAATTTATCGAAGCAGCTGGCCCAATTTTTGATAAATATGAAGAAGATATAGGAACGGAATTAATGGAGCTTGCACGTTCTTATTCTAAATAATGTTAATCCGAAAGTATGTTAATAGGTTTTATATGTAAAAATTTATTTGGTTTGATTGGATAAAAATGTAGAGTCTATTTATTCAATCAAACCTATCTTTTTAATAAATAAGTGAGGAGAAAAAATATGGATGTTAAAAATCTACTAGATAAACGAATTGAGGAATTCATACTCGTTTTTACAATGGCGATGATGGTTCTAATTATGTTCGTACAATCTACTTCCAGATATTTTATAGGATCGTCTTTCAGTTGGGGATCTGAGCTCTCGCAGTACCTTCATATATGGCAAATATGGATAGGTGCGAGTTTAGCTGTTCGTTTACAATCTCATATAAGTGTCGATGTTTTTGTTAAATTGTTTCCTTCCATCGTACAAAAGATATTCCATATATTAGCTATCATATGTTGGTTTGTTTTTGCAGCATTTCTAGCAATAGAGGGTAGCAAGTACGTGTTGGATGTTTTGGCAAGTGGTCAAACAAGCCCTTCTTTACATGTTCCGATGTGGATTCCGTACCTAGCAATACCAATTGGAGGTTTATTAATGGTTATTCGATTGTTTCAGCAATTGTATTTTTTATTCTCAAAAAATGATGACCTTTATGGAACGGGGGAGCTAAAATGACAGTGGCTATTTTGTTTGGAGCCTTTTTTGTCTTCATGTTTATTGGCGTGCCAATTGCGCTTTCTCTCGGACTCGCATCATTAATTACCATGGTTTTTGCTACGAATTCTTCACCAAGTGTAATTATCCAAAAAGCATTTTCATCACTTGATAGTTTCCCACTTATGGCAATTCCATTTTTTATTTTGGCGGGAGTTTTGATGAGTCAAGGTGGAATATCAAGAAGATTACTAAAGTTAGCGAAGGTTTTAATCGGATTTATTTCTGGTGGACTTGCAATGGTGACTGTATTGGCTAGTATGTTCTTTGCGGCTATTTCTGGATCAGGTCCTGCTACAGTAGCAGCAATTGGATCATTCATGATTCCCTCGATGAAAGAAAATAAATATAACAGTGGTTTTGCAGCAGCAATTACTGCCTCGGCTGGATCGATTGGGGTGCTAATCCCACCAAGTATTCCATTTGTTATGTATGGAGTGGTAGGGACAGTTTCCATTGGGGCAATGTTTTTAGCAGGGATCATACCAGGGATTATTCTAGGAGTAGCCCTCATGGTTTCTTCTTATGTTACGGCAAAAAAAAATGGCTATCAAGGAACCGGGGAAGTCCCAACTTTTAAAGATGTTTTAAACGCATTAAATGATGCAAAACTAGCTCTACTAATCCCTATAATTATATTAGGAGGGATTTATGCAGGAATATTTTCACCAACAGAATCAGCAGCCGTTGCCTCTGTTTATGCGCTTTTCATTGGCGTTTTTGTATACAAGGAATTGAGTTGGAAGTCGGTTTATGAAAGTTTCTCTTCTGCAGCACTAACTAATGCTGCAACAGTTATCATCATTGGCTTTTCAATTTCTTTTGCTTACTTAATGACGAGGGAACGAATTCCTATTATCGTAGCTGATTTTATAGTTAGTATTTCGGAAAACCCAATTGTAATCATATTGATTATTAACCTGTTTTTATTAGTCGTTGGAATGTTTATTGACACCATTTCGGCCATCGTTATTTTAACACCAATTTTACTTCCAGTTGTTACTAATATAGGAATAGATCCGATTCATTTTGGAGTTATTCTTGTTATGAACTTGGCAATTGGATTTGTTACACCTCCACTTGGTGTTAATTTATTCGTTGCTTCTACAGTTGGAAAAGTTTCCTTTGAATCAATTGTAAAAGCAATGATACCAATTTTTATTACGATGATTATCGCACTTTTAATTGTTATTTATTTTCCGCCATTATCGACTGGACTTCCAAATTTAGTATCACCATAAATATAAAACGCCATTCAAGAGTTTTCTTGGAGGCGTTTTTATATTTTGCATTTATAATGATGCTCCATTTTTATGGCATAATCAGAGTTAGAGCAACATATCTTTATAAGTGATCGTTAATATTCATTTTTGGAGGAAAGAAAACATGATCACTGCGCTTTTAGCCGATCAGTTAACATGGAATATTCCTCTCCTTGTACTTACTATTTTGCTTACTTCTATGTATATACTTTATGTAAAACGCAATCCGTCACCAAATACAAAATTTGTGCAACCAATTTTATTTTTGATCGGAATTTGGTTACTTTACTTTATGATAGGAAGTCCGTTACTTGCATTAAGTTATTTATCTTTTAGTTTACATATGATTCAAATGAGTTTTCTCTTCTTTATTATCCCACCACTTATCCTACTCGGCATACCAGAAAGCTTTTATGAAAAAGTAGAAACATCTCCTCTTAAGAAAAAAATGAATGCGATGATTCTTACACCAAAATTAGCCCTCATTTCCTTTGCAGTACTCTTTCTGCTATATCATTTACCGAATGTTTTATCTGTTATTACCGATTATCCAGGATTGCAGAAAACGTATGTTATCTTATTATTTCTACTATCATTTCGAATGGTTTGGCCAATCGCATCACCAAATCCTCGTGATCGATTTTTAACAGATAAGCGGAAAAAATATCTTTGGCAAAGTAGTATGTACATTATGCCGGCATGTATGATATTTATAATCAGTGCACTACTTGGTAGCATGAACAACCCGTTTTTAGGTGAGGTTGCTACTCATTTATGTCTTCCCGCTGATCGTACGATTCAAGTTTTACCAGCTCCTTTTAATACAAAATATGATCAAATGCTTGCAGGTGTTTTTATGATAGGATTGCACAAAATTGGTTTAATGGTAACTTGCAAGCTGGAGAAAAAATGTTGAAAAAAGAGCCGAATCACAAAGTGTGGATTTGGCTCTTTTCGCGTTACTGTTATGCGACATCCTAATTCTTTGGGAAAGAAATTTTGGTCGTCAAGTCGGGAAAATCGATAAACGGATTTCTATTCCCTTGAATTTCAAAGATTGCCATATTTCGATGTTTCTCATATGTTGTCACTTTGTATTGTTCGTGCCAGCTTAAAAGTAAAGGAAGATCAATATATTTTTGAAATCTCCTCGTTATTTTTTTTGGATAACGTAAGATGAAATAAAGGGTTGCTCTTGAAACGGCTCCTTTTCCGTACCTCGGTTCAAATCGGTTTAAGTGATGATAACCACAACTACTCGAAGGATCCTCCTCTTGATGTTCATAATACGGATAATTGGATCTAAGACTGTTACATCTTGGTTCACATACAAATAGATGATGCAAATCTCCTTTCATCGGTTCTTTAGCTCGAAACCACGACTGAGGGACAACATGTTCGGTATTGAATTTATGTTGACTAGATATGTAGCGGAGATGTTCTACTAATCTATCCTTTAAAACATCTTGAATTTCAATAAGTGCAAGATATTCTTTAATACGGCGGTCAATCATTGCAAAATCTTCTTTGATTAATCGCTCGGGTGTTCTTTCTTTACCAGAATAAATAGTTTTCAGTTGACCATTTGGCTGGAGATCAACCCAAGTATATAAATATTGATCTTTGCTAATCGAGTACGGATATTTATGTTCATGTGTTTTTGTAATGAGTTGATGAAATGCCTGAAATAACGGTTCACCAACTGATTTATTTTTGGAAATTTCATGATAATAATACTTTTTCCAGACATTATCTTGTTGTTCGTCATAGTATAAATTATAGTTTTGTTCAATTCTTTGTTGATTCTTTGCTAATATATCTAAAAGTTTTTCGGGACTACATTTTTCCATGCTTTTTAATTCTTCAAGTTCTACTTCAATCATCTTGTGCTCAGACTTCCTTTCATAATGCACTATATTCTATTATATTCTATTAAGACTTATATGAATAAAATTTGCTATAAAAATTTTTGGTTTGATATGACTACCTTTAGTCGGTAGCTGATTGTTCTAAGCCCACGTTATTAGTAATAGGATGTACTAATACGTAAAAAAGTGGTGAATGAAATGAAAACAGAAACGATACAACTTGATGTAAAGGGGATGTACTGTTCGGCTTGTGTGAATCGGATAGAGAAAGTAGTTTCCAAAATAGATGGTGTAGAGGAAATAAACGTAAACCTTGCAACAGAGACAGGGCGCGTTACTTTTGATAAAAATAAGACAAGCTTAACTGACATTACTTCACGAATTAATAAGTTAGGATTTGAGGCAAGAAAGTCAGCACTACATGACAATGATGATAAAAATAAAGAAATAAAAACGTTAAGATGGCACTTTATCCTTTCGGCTCTATTAACTTTTCCTTTAGCCTGGGCAATGCTCGCTCATTTTACATGGACAGCATTTATTTATATTCCTGCTATACTGACAAATCCCTTTTTTCAATTTGTCATTACTTTTCCTATTCAGTTTGTAATTGGGTTTCAATTTTATGATCGCGCTTGGAAAGCAATCAAAAATGGCAGTACGAACATGGACGTGCTCGTTGTGTTAAGTACGAGTGCTGCATTTTTTTACAGTCATTACGTAACATTTACTACACCTGATTTTTTATATGTAACGGAATCAGCGATGTTGTTTTATGAGACGAGTGCCTTTATCATTACATTTATTTTATTAGGAAGGTTTTTAGAAGCGAAAACGAAGCTTCGAACTACGGAAGCATTGAAAAAATTGTATGAGGTTCAAACGAAAGAGGCGAATTTATATCTAGAGGGGAAGGAAATATTAGTCAGTGTAAAGGAGCTTGTCCCCGGTGATACAGTGATTATTAAGCCAGGGGAGAAAGTACCGATTGATGGACAAGTTATTGAAGGGTATTCCATGATTGATGAAGCGATGCTAACAGGGGAAAGTATTCCAATTGAAAAAAATATTGGCACGGCGGTTTATGCGGGAACGATCAATCAAAATGGGCTTTTGAAAGTAAAAGTAACGAAAAAAGAATCCGAAACTGCATTATCAACTATTATTTCTGTCGTAGAAGAAGCGCAAAGTTCGAAAGCGCCGATCCAACATATTGCCGATAAAATTACAGGAGTATTTGTACCGATTGTTATCATGATCGCTGTTGTAACGTTTATTGCTTGGTATTTTGTGTTTCAGCCAGGACATTTTAATGGTGCTTTAGGCAAAGTCATTGCGGTTCTGATTATCGCATGCCCATGTGCTTTAGGATTGGCAACTCCGACTTCGATTATGGTCGGAAGTGGACGAGCTGCACAGCATGGAATTTTATTTAAGGAAGGTAAATTTTTAGAACTGCTTGGAAAAGGTAATTATATCGTACTAGATAAGACGGGAACCGTTACAGAAGGTGTTCCAAAAGTTACAGATATTTTTATTGAAAAGATGGAATCAAAGAAATTTATGCAATACATTGGAGCAGTAGAACGTACGTTAGATCATCCAGTAGCAAGGGCAATAGTTAATAAAGCAAGCTCGCACGTGGATATTTTTCAAGAGGCTAAGCACGTCGAAAATATACCGGGATATGGAATAAAAGCAGTTGTTCATGGACAAAAGGTAGTCATTGCAAGTTCGACTTACTTTGAACAGAATGGTTTTTCTCTGCCTAAAAAAGCCTTGAAACAGGAGGAGTTACTGAAAAATGCTGGAAAAACGGTAATGGTAGTGTATGTGGACGGGAGTTTTGCTGGGATAATCGGTGTATTTGACGAAATAAAGTCAAGTTCAATTCAAGCGGTGAAGCGGTTAAAACAACTAGGATATCCAATTATTTTGTTAACGGGTGATCATAAAAGAGCAGGGTTAGCAGTTGCCCGAAAAGTAGGAATTAAAAAAGTATATACAGGGTGTACGCCGAATGATAAAGCGAAAATTGTAGAGAAGTTAAAGAAAAAAGGGCACCATGTTGTCATGGTAGGGGACGGGATAAATGATGCACCGGCCTTAGCGGTAAGTCATGTCGGCGTAGCACTGGGAACAGGTTCAGATGTTGCAATTGAATCTGGGGATGTAACGATTATACAGGGAGATTTGAATCGATTAGTAGACGCCATTCAAATAAGTAAAAAAACGATGATCAATATTAAACAAAATTTTGTTTGGGCATTTTTGTATAATGTGACAATGATTCCGTTTGCGATGTTTGGGATATTAGTTCCTTGGCTGGCAGGAGCGGCAATGGCATTTAGCTCCATCTCGGTAGTTCTTAATTCGTTACGATTAAAGCGAGTAAGAATATGAGATGCTCATGAAGCGATCCTTTAAGGGTCGTTTTTTTATTGCGAAAATTACTCAGTGATCAAGGCGGCGTGAAAGCGCGAGTAAGTTAGAACGATTAAATTGAAGGACGCTTATTAAAAAAATGTGAATATTAGGGTTTTTTTTACACATACTACCAATTGTATTTATGTATGAGAGAGGGAGATAAATTGAGTAAACAAAATGATGAAAAATCATCTGCAGAACAATATGACGAAAGATTAAAAGGTACGTTTGTTACTGTTATTTTTATTGGGGCTTTTATCTTGTTGTCATGGCTTGGAATTTTCTATTACTATATTACAACACTTTAATGAAGGAGTTATGTTTAATATGCCTAAACTTGAAAAAATATGGCTGGCGATTGGCTCTGGATCGCTCGTTTTATTTTTAATTATCACAGGTGTGATGGCGGTTGGGATGGGATTGAATCCACCTGATGGGATGCAGACAACGATTGAGCCAGACAAAGTCGAGGCACAAGCGCCGTTTGATAATCCGGGTGTGGAACAAATCGGACCTAATGAATATAAAGCGACTATTCTTTCTTTTGTGTTCGGTTATGACCCAAACACAATTACAGTACCAGTCGGTTCGACAGTTCATTTTGAGGTAACGACAAAAGATGTTGTTCATGGGTTTCACATACCTGGTACTCCAACGAATCTAATGCTTGTTCCAGGACATGTCGCAGAATATTCACAAACCTTTCATGAACCTGGGGAGTATCTATTTTTATGTCATGAATATTGTGGAATCGGTCATGAAGTGATGTATGGAAAAATTATTGTGGAAGATGTTTAGAAGGGAGTTTTAACCATGAGTGATATAGCAGTAGAAAAAGATGAGCATGGTAATGTATTGACTGATTTTGACTTTGAGAAAAAAGATGCCAATATGATGATGGCTTATATTTGGTTTGGGATCATTGCAATTTTTCTTGGAGGCCTTGCTGGACTATTACAAATAATGCAGCGAAGCGGTTGGATTACCCTCCCAAATTGGTTGACTTACTATCAATTGTTGACCGCACACGGGGTTCTACTCGTCCTTGTTTTTACCACGTTTTTTATCATGGGATATCTTTTTTCTGGGATTACACGCACCTTAAATGGAAAGCTTACTTCTGGTGTTAGAACCTTAGGATGGATCGGTTTTTATCTAATGGCTATTGGAACGATTATTGCGACGATTCTTATTTTGGCTAATGAAGGTACAGTGCTGTATACATTTTATACACCAATGCAAGCATCTCCTTGGTTTTATATTGGTCTAGCCCTTTTAATAGTTGGAAGTTGGATCTCATCAGCAGGTATGTTTGCTGCTTACATACGTTGGAGGAAAAATAACAAAGGACAGCCTTCACCATTATTTGCATATATGACGGTTGCAACATTAATTTTGTGGATTCATGCAAGTCTTGCTGTAGCTGTTTCTATTGTATTTTTAATTATACCGTGGGCGTTTGGCTGGGTACCACGAGTGGATGTTACATTAACGAGGACTTTATTTTGGTATTTTGGTCATGCGCTAGTCTACTTCTGGCTTTTGCCGGCTTATATTTATTGGTATGTGAATATTCCCCAAATTGTTGGAGGGAAAATTTTCAGTAATTCTTTGCCACGTCTTACCTTTATCTTGTTGATTTTGTTTTCCGTTCCAGTCGGACTGCATCATCAGTTAACAGAACCGGGAGTGGAATCATTTTGGAAATTCCTACAAGTTGTTTTAACGATGATGGTTGTCGTACCATCCTTAATTACAGCTTTTTCTATCGTTGCTACATTTGAACTTGCAGGCAGATCACGAGGAGGAAAAGGTTTATTCGGCTGGTTAACAAAACTTCCTTGGAAAGATGCCAGATTTATAACTGCATTTGTAGGAATGATATTTTTTATACCAGGTGGTGCAGGAGGTATTATTAACTCAAGTTACCAATTAAACCAGATGGTACATAATACATGGTTTGTTACTGGCCACTTTCATATTACGGTTGGCTCTGCTGTCATATTGACATTTTTCGCCGTATCTTACTGGCTTATCCCGGTGTTAACAAAACGTGTTTTTACCAAGCGGTTGAATCGATTAGCGATTATTCAAACTATCCTTTGGAGCATTGGGATGATATTAATGGCTATCGTCATGCATTTTGCTGGATTAAAAGGTGCGCCAAGAAGAACCGCCCATTCCACATATGGAGATCATGATCTTGCATTGTCATGGCTCTCATATGGGCAAGTTATTGGAGTAGGTGGAGTGATTCTCTTTATTGCAATCGTGTTATTGCTTTACATTTGGATTAAACTGTTGTTTTTTGCTCCAAAGTCAGAAAAAACGATCGAATATCCAATTGGTGTAATTCGAGAAAAAGCAGAAGATCCACCACCGATACTCGAAAGATGGTCGGTCTGGATCGGAGTATCAATTGCTCTTTCCGTCATCGCTTATGCAGTACCGATATATCAGATTGTGGTCAATAATGATCCGGGGTCATTGCCGTTTAGGAGTTGGTGAAGTTTCTATATTTTTAATACAAATTCGCTATCCTTAATCAGAAAATTACAGTAGAAGGGTTAACGATCCTTAATCATGGAAGAATTTATATTAATTGTTCCCCTAAGGCGTCCAGGGAATCGAGTGCGGTCACGATTATTAGTTAAATGTGCCCATTTTCGTTGGAGAGTAGAAGAAACGGTCACGATTAGCAGTTAAATGTGCCTATTTTCGTTAGATAGTAGCAAAAACGGTCACAATTAAGAGTGAATCATGCCCATTTTGCCAATTGTAGATTAAAAGTGGTCACGATTAGAGATTAATCGTGACCATTCCCCTTGTAGGAAGATGGAATTGGTCACGATTTTCCTATAAGAGAATTATCATTTAAAATTTAATCTTACATATCTTCTTTCAGCTTTAAAATAGCTTCCATCGTCATGAGTGTTGGTTCTGTGGAATCTGTATGTGCACGAATGCGTAAGACACCATTTGTAACAAGCCACTCCACCGCT
>NZ_JBPPZG010000039.1:0-12457 GCF_051918545.1 Pseudogracilibacillus amylolyticus (SeqCode)
ACCAAATACATATTCCTTTGATATTGGTGATACTTCATCTAAAACATCAAAGTTATACTTAATTGAGGAAGCAATATCAAAAATAATACCGAATACAAAATCAGCTGCAGTTAATTCATGATGAGCAGGTGCATCCATATAAAATCCGCCTCTTGTTAAGGGAAGATTCTTATCAAAAACTAATGTCCCAAACGACGCAATTGTTTTTGGATTCTTAAGCGCCAATATCTCATCCTCAATCTCTTCATAACTTTTATTTGGAAAGAATACCTTCTTTAATCTTTGATAATTTAATCCAGAAACCCCGGCATTAGTTTCCATTATATATTCATTTTCATTTACATTTCGGCTCACCCAGCATCTTGCATTATTATCTATTAAGTAATCGTTTACAATTTTTATAATAGGTGTTGTTGTCCCCGATACCAAAACTATATCATCTACCTCTGGCTGTGCTCCCTTTACAGCTAGTTGTGTGTCAGCTCCACCAATTATAAAAGGAATATTCTCACTTAAGTTTAAAAAGTACTTGAATTCATCTTTTATTAATCCTAAAATAGTTCCACTTTTCCTCACCCTAGGTAACCAGTTCATATTTATTCCAAATAAGTCACATAGTTCATTAGACCATTTATTTTTCTCAACATCATATAACAAAGTTTCTGATGCTTGCGACGCCTCATATGCTAATTCATGGGTTAACTCATAACCTATCCAATCACTTATACTAGTAAAAGCAGCAATTTTTCCCCAAATTTCAGGTTGTCTTTGTCTAAGCCCAACCAATTTTAATGCAGAAAAAACTGTTGTAGGCCATCTACCTGTTTTTTGATAAATGTTTGGCACATGGGTAAACTGTTGTTCCCATTCTCTTCCACGATTATCCACGTTGGGCAAGCCAATAAGTGCTTGCCCGTCATCATTAAAGATAACAATGCCTTCTCTTTGACTTGTAGATAGTATAGCTTTAATTTCAATATCAGGGCTAGCTTTTCTTACTTCCAAAATTAATCTTTTAATGTCGTCAAATATTTGTTGTGGATCGAATGAGACTGCATCTGGAAACATTTCATCCTTTTGATATTTTACATCCGAAGTATAAATTGAATGTACTTTGCCATCTATCGTCGCTAAACCAACCCTACAATTACCTGTTCCTATATCAATAATCAAATATCCCTTTCTCATAAGAATCACTCCACATTTAATTTTTTATAAGAAGTTGCTTTTGATTAAAAATATTAATAGTTTTATTTTCCTCTACCCAACCTATTAAATTTTGGTTCATAATCAAAGAATGATGATCCTCAACTTCATAACTAGCACCGGCAATATGAGGGGTAGCTAAGACGTTTGGAAGATTAATTAATTCATAATCTCTTTCTGTTGGTGGCTCATTATCAAACACATCAAGTATTGCTCCACGAATTTTTCTTTGTGATAAAACATCAATTAACGCATTTGTCTCTACTACTGCAGATCTTGCTGTATTTACGAATACCGCATCTTCCTTCATAAGCATAAGTAAATCTTTATTAATCATATTCTTGGTTGAATCAGTTACCGGTAGATGAATAGACACGATATCACTAGATTTGAACAATTCTTGAAGTTCTACTCCCTCATACTCATCATCTACATTTTCAAGAAACGGATCATAGTATTTTATATTACAAGGAAAATGTCTAATCATCCTTGCAATAGTTTGACCCACAGCTCCAAAGCCTACAAATCCTACTGTTTTTCCAGCCAATTCATTACCTTTAAAATCTAAGTACGCACTAAGCGCTCCCTCTGACCATTTACCTTCTTTTAACCAGTTATTACTTGGAACAACATTTCTTAAAAACGTTATTACATTTCCTATAAATAATTCAGCAACAGATTGAGCATTCCTAGCTGGAGTGTTAAATACTGGTATATTCTTAGCTGTAGCTGCTATTATGTCTACATTAATCGGATTAGCTCGACATACTCCAATAAAAGATAGTTTAGAATATCCATTAATCACTTTTTCTGAAACATCATCTACTTCTGTGATCAAACCATTAACCTGATATCTTTCCAACATAGATAACAACTCATTTTCATTAAATCCTCTACCATTATCTTTCCATGGCTTGTAAATTACTTCAGCAAATTTCTCTTCTAATTTCTTTATACAATTTTGATTATAGGGTGATGTTATTAATATTTTCATATAAACCCTCCAATTATAATAATAGTTTTGCAGTTTCATCAGTAGTAATTAAAATATTAATTAATTTCCCTTCTAAAGCACCTTTAATCGCCTCTATCTTTTCTATTCCATACGCTAAGGCAACCCTAGTAGGAACTCTTAACAAATCTACAGGATTAGTCCCAACCACTCTCTCTGAGATATCATTCATTGTAAAATCACCCTGTTCATTATAGAAGTGAAGCAACACATCTCCTACACTCTTACTGGTTAATTCTTCGCTCGTTAAATTTGGAACAAGATTTGCTTCAAAAATTGCTGAATCAGAGTGAGTTGTTCCAATTCCAACAATAGAAATATCAATATTTTTAATTTCTCTAAAACTTTTAAGTATATTTCTATCTTGTAGGAAAAATTCCTTTGTTTGTTTTGAATCTACAATCACTGGTGCCGGAAGAAAATGTGGTGTAGCTCCTAAAGACTGAGCCCAATTTTGGATTACTGAGGTAGCCGGTAAATCTCTTTCCATCCCACCAACACTTCCACTCATTTGTATTACTTTCAAATTTGGTCTTGATTCACACATGTGCAAAAACTTACCAACTTGATGAATTGTTTTCCCCCATCCCAATCCTATACTTCCTTGATAAGGAAGAATTCCATTTAAATAATCAACGGTTGTTGTTTCAAATAAAGAATTATCACTTTTCACTACAACTATATCCTTCAACTTATATCTATTAAGCAATTGATTTTCCAAATCAGTCCTTCTAGTACTATCAGATTTAGATGTAATATAAAAACGTACCACTCCTTCACTTTTTGCTTCTTTCAAGAAACGAGCAACCGAAGATCTGCCGATATTTAGTTGTTCCGCAATGTCCTTTTGACCCATATCCAAGATATAATACATACGGCAAATCCTCTCTAGAAATTCTCTTTTGGGATTATGTTCATCTTTTGTTAATTTGCTCATTTAATTACCCCCATTATAAATATATTTTCAGATATTTCAAGTATTTTTAATAAAACTTCACATTGAAAGTCCCTTTCTTCAACCCCCAGCCCCCCCTTAATAACGGTATTATTTATTTACTCGCATAATAATTTTATTTTTCTAAAAATTACAATTGAAAAAAGCTCGGCTACATGTTAATATTTATTCACAAACATTTTATCACTATATGGACATTTGTTCAAACAGAAGGAGGTCTCTCTTCAATTAATGTAAGCGGTTAAATTATTTAAGTAAGAAATTTAAAGTACTATTCGATAAGAGGGAGGTAGTTATTATGAGTAGTATGAATAATAACAAAAATATTCTTTATAAAGTAGGAATACCACCTACTTTGGCTTGGGGTTATTTAGGGGTTCTAATTTTTATGTTAGGTGATGGAATAGAACAAGGTTGGTTAAGTCCATTTCTAGTGGACAATGGGTTCACTGTCCAGGAAGCGGCATCTTTATTATCTGTTTACGGAGTTACTGTAGCTATTGCTGCTTGGTTTTCTGGTGTGCTTGTTGACATGTTTGGACCTAAGCGAACAATGACTCTAGGCTTAATTCTCTATTTAACTGGTACTATATGTTTTATTACTTTAGGTTTATCAACTATGAATCTTGTAATAATGTTTCCAACCTATGCATTAAGAGGCTTTGGTTACCCATTGTTTGCATATTCATTTTTAGTATGGATCTCATATAGTAGTCCAAAGGAAAAACTGGGAACTGCAGTTGGATGGTTTTGGTTCGCATTTTCTGGCGGTTTATTTGTAATGGGCGCCTTCTCTTCTAGCTTTCTAATACCGGCATTAGGACATATTAATACTTTGTGGACATCTGTTGTATGGGCATTAATAGGAGCTTTCTTCGCATTAATAGTGAATAAGGATAAGATTGAAAAAACGAGACTAGAATCAGTTCCAGCTGGAAATAATGACAAACTTAAGGAATTACTTAAAGGTATTACTATTATGAAAAAGGAACCAAAGGTTGCAATTGGTGGTATCGTAAGAGTGATTAATTCCTTAGTCACTTTTGCATTTCCTGTATTTATACCAATATATATGTTTGAACAGGGTTATTCTACTACGGAGTGGTTACAGATTTGGGGAACACTTTTCACTTCTAATATTATTTTCAACTTAATATTCGGATACGTCGGCGATAAAGTAGGCTGGAAAAACACAATAATGTGGTTTGGTGGAGTCGGAACAGGATTAACTCTGCTTGCTATGTATTACATGCCTTTGATTCTACCAGGCAATGAATCCGCCCTCCTAATTAGTTCTATATTACTAGGTGCTTTTCTTGCAGGTTATGTTCCTTTATCCGCACTAGTTCCTTCTCTAGTTAAAAATGAAAAAGGCGCAGCTATGTCTATTTTAAACTTAGGGGCAGGGCTTCCAACTTTTGTTGGCCCAGCACTCGTTGGAGTTCTAATTGGATTCCTTGGATATACCGGAATTGTATGGGTATTAGCTGGTATTTATTTCTTCGGTGCATTTTTAACTAAGTTCCTTATTATTGATAATAATACTACATCTACTTCTATTGAGGACACAGTAGCTAAAACTTCGTTATAAAAAATAGGATAAGTTAAAAACCTTATATATTTGTGCAGGATTTACAAAAGCAGTAGTGGAATCTTATACATCTATAACATGGGGATTATTCTCCCCTTTGTAGATGTATTAATTTGGTCAAAAATAGATAAACTGGTTCCCAGTCCGTTAGAGTGGCTCTATTCTTCCAAGATAAGTGCTCATTTCTTCCGTTAAAGCGGTTCTCTTTTAACGAAATACTCATTACGAGACAGGTTCACAAATTCTCCGTGATGATGATTCTATTTTGAGTGAAATATCAAGGATTACTTATATTCCATCCTTATATTTATACTTCGTAAAAGAAAAAATTTGATTTCTTTGCTATAGAAAAGCGCAGGCTTTAATTCAGCTCTGCACTCAAATGGTTATTTCTTACTATAATAGTCTACATACCAATCTGCAAACTTCTGCAATCCTTCTTCTATAGATGTCTGAGGTTTGAATCCTACTGCTTCCTGAAGTTGTTTAGTGGATGCATAGGTAGCTGGAACATCGCCAGGTTTAATTGGCTCAAATATCTTTTCAAAAATTACTTCTCTACCCAAAGCATTCCCTAAACATTTCTCTAATGTTTCGATAAACACCATTAACTTCTCTGGATTGTTATTACCAATGTTGAAGACTTTATGTCGAACGCCATTTTCCTCAGGGGGATTACCTAAAAGACGTTCTATCCCTTCAACAATATCATCGATATAAGTAAAATCACGATAGAGATCATTTTCAAAATCTCCATTGTTAAATATTTTAATAGGTTCTCCATTAAAATATTTATTCGCAAACCCAAAATATGCCATATCTGGGCGACCCATTGGGCCATAAACCGTAAAGAATCTGAGCCCTGTAGCTGGTATCTTATATAAATGACTATAGGTATGAGCCATTAATTCATTTGACTTTTTAGTAGATGCATACAGTGATACAGGATTGTCCACAAAATCAGTTTCTTCAAACGGGACTTTTTTATTTGCTCCATAAACAGAACTAGATGATGCATATACAAGATGGTCTACAGGATTATATCTACACGCTTCAAGGATATTATAAAAGCCAATAATGTTACTCTGAATATAGACATCTGGATTTTCTATTGAATAACGTACCCCTGCTTGAGCAGCAAGGTTTATTACCACATTGGGTTTATACTCTTCAAAGGCTTCCATAACAATATCCTTATTTGATATGTCACCCTTAATAAAGGTAAACTTCTCGTAAGATTCCAATTTCCCCAAACGTGTTTGTTTAAGCTTCACATCATAATAATCATTAATATTATCAATACCAATCACTTTGCAACCTTGTCCTAATAGTTTCTTAGATAAGTAGAATCCGATGAATCCTGCTGCACCTGTGATTAAGTAAATTTTACTAGGATCAAGTGTCTTGTAGTCCAAGTATATTCGACTCCTTTATAACTTTTGTAAATATAGATTTTCTTTTCTTTGAAAAGTTTTGTTCAGTTTTTCCAACTTGTCTTTAAATAGGTCAGTAGTTATTTTTTATTCTTTACAGACCCTCCAAGATTACCCTTACTAAAGTTTCCTGTCCATTTTAAGACTATAATATCAATAAAATTTTTGTAGACACAAATAGTAACGTCCAAATCAATTAACTGTCCCAAGATCTGTATAATTAATTTTAGTTGGAAACTCCCTTACAACTTCAAATCCTTAATAATATATATTTTTGTGAATACTACTATGCTTCCTTAGCTTTCTCTTCCGATATCTAAAGAGTACTGCTTCTCAAAATACTCCCGATATTCACCTGAAATTATTTGCTCCCACCAACCTTTATTCTCCAAATACCATTCAACAGTATGTTCAATACCGGTATTAAAATTATAGACTGGTTTCCATCCTAGTTTTTCTAATTTAGTCGGATCAATAGCGTATCTCCTGTCATGTCCTAAGCGATCCCCAACAAATTCTATTAAATCATCTGATTTGCCTAATGTTTTTATTATAGTTTTAACTACCTCCAGATTTGTTCTCTCATTATGTCCCCCAACATTGTATACTTCTCCATTAACACCTTCATGCAATACCAAATCCAATGCGGAACAGTGATCATATACATGTAACCAATCTCTTATATTCTTCCCATCACCATATACAGGTACTTTTTCATCGTTTAAAACTCTAGATATAGTGAGTGGAATTAACTTCTCAGGAAAATGAAATGGTCCATAATTATTGGAACAACGAGTTATATTTATTGGTAGACCATATGTTTCGTAATATGCACGGACTAATAAATCTGATGATGCCTTACTAGCGCTATATGGACTATTAGGTTGTAAAGGAGTTTCCTCAGTGAAGAATTTGGTTGGATCAAAATCTAACTCTCCGTATACTTCATCTGTAGAAACATGTAAAAACTTAGTTACATCACTTTTCTTTGAGGCATCAAGTAAAACTTGTGTACCCATCACATTAGTTTTAATAAATATTTCTGGGTTAGAAATGGAACGATCTACATGACTTTCCGCAGCAAAATGAATAACATAATCAAATTTTTCTTTTTGGAAGTGATTAAATATTTCTTCTCTATTTGAGATATCACTTTCTATAAAATGATAGTTATCTTTATCTTCAATATCACGATGCTTCGTTAAGTCGCCAGCATACGTTAATAAATCCAAATTATAGATATCATAATTCGGATATTTATTAACCATATATTGAACAAAATTACCACCAATAAAACCTGCTCCACCAGTAACTAATACTTTCTTCTTACTCAAATCACTCAACTCCACATACAATTAATTGTTTACTATCTCCATTATATATTTACCGTAATCAGTTTTAACCAATGGTTGTGCTAATTCTTTTAATTGTTCCTTATCAATGTAACCTTTTCTATATGCAATTTCCTCTATACAGGCAATATATAGTCCTTGACGTTTTTGTATGGCTTCAACAAAATTAGAAGCCTCTAAAAGAGACTCATGCGTACCAGTATCTAACCAGGCCAAGCCTCGTCCCATAACGTTTACCTTTAATTTTCCTTTGTTGAGATATTCTTCAATAATTGAGGTAATCTCCAATTCACCCCGTTCAGATGGTTCTACATTTTTCGCAACTTCTACAACATTCTTATCAAAGAAGTATAGTCCAGGTACAGCTAATGATGATTTAGGTTGCTCTGGTTTCTCCTCAATAGAAACAGCATTATTTTTTTCATCTACCTCAACAACACCATATCTTCTTGGATCCGCAACATAGCATCCAAATATTTCTCCCCCCTCTTCTAGGGATGATGCTCTCATTAATCTACTACCAAAATTGGAACCATAGAATATATTATCGCCAAGTACTAAAGCGACCGATGAATTACCAATAAACTCTTCTCCAATAATAAAGGCTTCTGCCAAGCCATTTGGTTGTTCCTGAACGATATATTTAATATCTAATCCTAATTTACTTCCATCCCCTAGTAGCTCATTAAAAGTGCTAATATCTCTAGGAGTTGATATAATAAGTATTTCTTTTATCCCAGCCAACATTAATACAGATAGTGGATAATAAATCATTGGCTTATCATAGACTGGTAGAATTTGTTTAGAAACAGATTTTGTTAAAGGATATAATCTTGTTCCAGATCCCCCTGCTAAAATAATTCCCTTCATTTAAATCCCTCCTATTTCAAACATCTTTAATTACCTTACAAATTCTATCAACATCTGCCAATTCTAAATCAGCGTACAACGGAAGTGTTAAGATTCTTTCTGATACATATTTTGCAACTGGAGTATCTTCTGTATTAAACTCACCCTGAAAACATTCAAAACTGTTTGTTAAAGGATAGAAGTATTTTCTAGCAAATATATTTTCCTTTTTGAGTACATCATAAATTTCATCTCTAGATAATTTATAGCCATCTATTAATATAGGATAGTAAGCATAATTACTCTT
Organism: Pseudogracilibacillus amylolyticus (SeqCode); assembly: GCF_051918545.1. NCBI lineage: Bacteria > Bacillati > Bacillota > Bacilli > Caryophanales > Bacillaceae > Pseudogracilibacillus > Pseudogracilibacillus amylolyticus (SeqCode). The sequence continues at coordinate 8,706 of NZ_JBPPZG010000039.1, forward strand.
TACGCCAACTTGTGAAACTGGTAATTTTAATCCTGTTAAATTGTTCAAATTCTCATTATACCTGGCAACTATATCTTTTCTTTTTTGTATTTCCCTGTCTACTATTTTCAGATTACATAATCCCATCGCTGCTTGGAATTCATTCATTTTGGCATTAGTTCCTACATATTCTATAGTATCAGGACCTGAAATACCAAAATTCTTTTGAGCATCAAGCTTTGTGGAAAAATCAGGGTCACGGTAGGTAAGAGCCCCTCCCTCTATGGTGTTAAACACTTTTGTTGCATGAAAGCTAAACATCGAGACATCACCAAAGTTTGCAATGCTTTCACCATCCACGGTAACACCAAAAGTATGCGCAGCATCATAAATAATCTTCAAGTCATATTTTTCCGCTATCCTTTCAATCTCTTTTACATTACAAACGTTACCATAGACATGGACTGGTACAATAGCGGATGTTTTTTCCGTTATCAGATTTTCGAGTTTCTCAATATCTATTGTATAATCCTTAAAATTAATATCACAAAATACTGGAGTTAATCCATTTCTTACAATCGCATGAGTTGTTGAGGCAAATGTAAATGGAGTTGTTATGACTTCTCCTGATAAATCGAATAAAGCAATCGCACTTTCTAATGCTGAATGTCCATTTGTAAATAGGCTTATATTAGAAGTATTTAAATATTCTTTTAGACTTTCTTCTAACTTTTGATGTTTTTTCCCCATATTAGTTAGCCAACGACTATTCCATAAATCCCGAATTTCCTCAGTAAAATCTTCAAAATCTGGCATCGATGATTGAGTTACTTGGATAGCTTTTTTCATATTATCACCATTTCATACATTTTATTTATCCCAAAGGTCGGCAAAACGATTTAACTTCATTTCCTTTTTAAAGTCTTTTAAGTAATCAATATAACTGTACTGTGGTCTATATCCTAAATCTTCTTTAGCATTTTCTATGTCCATTACAAATGACCTGCTATTAGGTTTATCAGGTCTTGGGATAATTTCAGATCTTCTCCCCTTCGGAGAAAACACTTCGATAATGCCCTTAATTTGATCTTCAAGTGTGACAGTTTTTCCTGTACCTACATTATAAATGCCACCCTCTACATCAGTTAGAATCGCTTTATAAACCATTTGAGTAAAGTCCTTCACATAGACAATATCTTTCGCAAGTGAAGGATCCCCCCACATCTCAATTTGCTTTCCTTCCATTGCATACTCCATTAATTGGCGATAACCTAACTTTTTTTTCACACCATCTTTATAGTAATATGGATCAGGTCTATAATGATAAACAGTAGGTAACCTAAAGATAAATCTCTTTAATCCGTGATTTTGATAATAACTTTCAATTAAATCAACGGCAGCATTCTTTGTAATAATATATAAGGAATAACTCCCTTTATAACTAAACTTTCTTGGTAGATCAGGTTTAATCACTGCATTTTTCTCCCAATAACCAGATAAGTCCGCTTCTGTTTGGGTAAATAAAATTCTATCAACCTGATTTATCCTACAATATTCTAAAATATTTAAAACTCCAGTGACATTAACATCTACATAGATGTGTGGATTGTAACCTTGCATAGCTGCTGGCATCATCCCTACAAAACATACTACTGCAAAAACATCTTCTTGCGGAAGTCTTTTAAAAGCATCTTTGTCAGTAACATCGACTTGACAGTATTTAATTCCTTGCTTTTCAAAAAAATCTGTTTGTTTTCTACCTATTGCAATCAATTCAAATTTGTTTTGATTAAAACTTTCCTTTAAATAATCAACAGTATAAGCCCCCAGATGCCCCGTGGCACCAAACACAAGAACTTTTTTCATTAAACACCCCACACCTTCCCATCGATGATTGCCTATTTCACTATAATCTCTATCCATTCTTCAGGATTATCCATCATATGAAGCATCTCGTTCATAGATTCAAATTTCATAATAAGAATACCTATATTTCCATTTGCTCCTGTAAATGCTGGTATATTGTCGCCGATCTTATAAATCATATGGCTTTCAACAATATTGTTTTGATTTACACTTTCCTTAATCTTAATATCTTTTAGAACACCCGGTTCACTACTATGTACAGCAAAATAACTCCAATATCCTTTTGTTTCAATCATCTTAATATCGCTACAATCCTCTCCCATTGCAGCTCTAATTGTAAAATCTAACATATCAATGCCTGTTGCGTACCTAATAACCTGTGGGATATAATTGCCTCCATTCCTTGGACCGATCTCCATTAAGTATACATTTTCATTCTTATCTATACGGACATCAAAATTATATGCCCCTGTTTTCATTTCCAATAAATCAAGCAATCTTTGGATTTCATTATGAATTTTTTTATGAATTCTTTCAGGTTTTTCATAAGGGAAACTAGCTGAAACAGGAACAAAAGAATTTAGTCCCTTACTATTAAAATGATCATTAGCAAAGCATCTAAACATTAGCTTTCCGTCCACTGAAAAGCCATCTCCTGCTACTTGATATCCCTGCATTTCCACATATTCTTCAACAATTACCTTTTTTGCTCTTGAAAAACTCAAAGCATACTCTATTTGAGAAGCCAAGTTTTTAGCATGTGTTAATTTGCTTACTCCTTTGCTGCCTGAAGAATCCACGGGCTTAATGATCACAGGTAATTTAAAACTTTCTATTTCCCTTTTTGCTTCCTCAATGGAACTATACCCCTTTGCTTTAGGTGTATTAAAATTGTGTTTTGCTAAAAATGACCGAAATTCATCTTTATTGCTCAGCAATTCAACTGATTTATAGGGATTTGTGGGTAAGCCCATTTTTTCAGCAACATATGCAGCTGTTGGAGCAGCAGGATCGGATGCATAAGCCAGAATACCATCAATATTGTTATTAACCGCTACCTTTAAAATTGCCTCTTTATCTGTTGTACTTACGCAATAAAACTCCTCTGCATAATGTTGACCAGGATTATCTGGAAGATAATCGCATAATATAGTATAGAGGCCTTTTTCTTTTGCATATTGTATAGCAGGGACTTGCTGCTTCGATCCTCCTAATAAAAGTAACTTTCTCATTGTTATTTTCTCCCTTTTTCAACTTTACTATAGAAAGATCTTAGTTCATCATCAATTAATAAAGGTTGATTATATTGGTGCCAACTAATATCTTGATGAGAATTGATTTCAACTATTTTAAAAGAATCCTCTGTAATAGCTATATCATATCCAAAGTATATAATTTCACTAAGGAAATCACTTATTTCATGAAGTTTACTTATAATTGTCTTGTAATTTGGTATTTCTCCATTAATTTCAATCCTAGAGTCTGGGTGAACAGAACAATTTTCAATTAGATCACCCTTTTTTTTCTTTGCATCTCTAAATTCACCTGAAACTGTATCTACATAAGCAAATACTCCACCTTGCGAAGCATTATCAACAACACCAGTTTTTTCAGTCCCAAAACGTAAAAAACCTCGTTTAATTTTTGATTTACCGTCTATTTTAATTACCATAAATCTTAATGTATTAAGAGAAATTGAGTTGATTTCATTTAACATGTAGTGTTGCCTAATATATTCAGTTACAATATATCCATTTAATCCTCTTAAAAAATTTTCAAGCTCATTAAAATTACATTTTTTTTCGTTAATTAAAACTAAATCACTGGATCTACGTCAAGTTTTTGGACACAAAAAGATTAAGTTTTTTTGCACAACAACCATTCATGGATTGTTCCACGTCCCAAGT
>NZ_JBPPZG010000039.1:12467-23771 GCF_051918545.1 Pseudogracilibacillus amylolyticus (SeqCode)
ACCGTTTTTGACTCATGATTCGGACACAACCTTTCGTTAGTTTAATATTAATGACTTAACCAAGTTGTGTCCATAAATCTATACTACATCTACATTTGATAATAAAGTAATTTTGTAAAAACCCTTACCTAGCGATCCATTTATTAATTTAAGTGCCAAAATATTTTTTTCCTTTAATAAATTTATAAAACCATCATAAGAATCGTTAAAATATAAGCCTTCAAATATTGGAATAAACTTTTTGTCTTCTATTTTATAATAATATTCAGGTAAGTAATTATTATATTTATTTAGTACATATTTAAGTGTAATTTTGTCATCTATTAACTTAGAAAACTTTCCATTTATGGGATGCAATTTATAGTATGCAAAGTCTTGTAAGTATTCATCTATGTTTTCTTCATTTAAGTTATATATAAGAGCATTTTTAGATAAAAAACCCTTTCTATAAGCCCAAATTTTGTTTCTTAAATCAATCCCTTTATTGTTTTTATAGTCATCCAGAACTTTGTCAATTAATATGGAGGAAATATATGATGAATATCCCTTTGATTGCAGAAGTTTTTTTATTAATTTTTTACTTATTTTATTGACCACTATTTTATGCTCTTCCTTTCAATACTTTTAATAGTATAGGATTAATTAATTTAAAGACTTGAACTAATTCTGGAACTTTAAATATTCTACTTAAAAAGAAATAAGTTATAACACCAATGATTACTTGCAAAACAACAATAAGAATCAACGGCAAGTCTACTAGATGACCAATATAATAAACTATAATCGCCATTAGGAACGAATTTATATAAGAGGGAAGAAGATCTTTTATTTGCTCTATCGTTCCGTATTCTATTTCTTTACCTGAGTAATAAGTATTAATTAACAAACTTAAATGATTAGTTATAATTGCGGTTACTATAAAACTAGCTACACCAAGATTAAGGAATATAGTAATTATTAGAGCAACTGTAGTCATTACTTTTTTTATTATTTCAAGCCTAAGGAATAAATCAGATCTTCCTTTAACCTTTAATATATTAAGGTTAATCGCATGCATAGGAAAAAGAATCGCTGCAACGCATAATAATTGGAAATATAATACAGCCGATTCCCATTTTTGTCCAAGAAGTAAAACTAATAAGGAATCAGCTATAGCGGCTATTCCTAACATTATGGGAAAAAAAACATACGCAGTCAGACGTATTACCTTTTTAAAACCATACTTTAACCTTTCTTCTTCTGATTGAATACTGCTTAATACGGGGTAAGTCACTCGTTGTATTGAACTAGTTACTCCTTTATTCAGAGCATCTCGAATTTGTCGAGCATTCGTATATAAGCCTAAATCTCGTTTCATATACATTCTTCCTATGATAACGTAATATATATTTTGGTAAATTGTATCAATAAGTCCTGAAATTAATAGTTTCCAACCGAATGAATAGAATTTTTTAAAAGATAGAACACTAAATTCCATTACTGGTTTCCATCTATTAACATAGTTTAACATTAATGATTCTACAGCTTTTTGTATAACTATTCTATATACAAGAGCCCATACACCGTATCCCGCTAAGGCTAATGTTATCGCAATAATTCCTGAAGAAATACTTGCTGTTATACTAACTTTCGTCTGAGTTTTAAAATCAACATTTCTTGTTAGAATAGTTCTTGGAACAATAGATATAGCTTGAAAAAAAACAACTAACCCTATAACTCGTAATATTCGAGTAATCTGCGATTCAGAATAAAACTGACTAACTAATGGTGCTATAAAATATATTAAAGTGTATATAAATATTGAGAATACTATATTGACGATGAAAGTAGTAGAATAGTCTATTCTTTCAACATTCTTCTCGCGTATTAAAGCTTGGCTAAAACCACTATCAACAACAGTTTGGGATAGAGCAACGAAGATCATAACCATACCTAAAAGTCCAAAGTGTTCTGGCAAAAGCAACCTAGCTAAAATAATCATTATTATAAACTGAATGCCTTGATTTGCCATAAGATCAACGAAGCTCCATATTAAACCATTCAAAGTCTTTTTCTGTAATTGTTTATTAGTTGACATTTATAAACCTACTTTTTGTACATTTAAAATTCACCGTAAATATTATGATCAGCCTATCCTTTAATGGCTTTCAATATATTAAACATATGTGGAAATTTTATTTTTAATAGATATTTCATTTTATCCATTCCAAATAATAGCGAATAATATTCTTTTATCATATCTTGATCATTATCCGAAGAAGCTATTCTATTAAGGATAGAATATGCTATCTTGCTTTTCCTTTTATGAATTGCTTTAGAATATTTATAACTTGCATATTCATCAAACTCATTGAACATTTCAATACTTTTTTTCCAATGATTTATAAACCTTTCATCATTTTTCATTCTATTAGTCCATGAACCTTCTATTCCTTGCCGATATACAGACATTTCTTTATCTAAATAGTATATATACCCTTTATAAGCAGCTAAAAGTCTTGTTGGCGTATCACCAGCAGGGTACTGGATATACCAATTAGGGAGATCAATTATCATATTTCTTCGAAATACAAAAGAAGAAGTATGTCCATACTCACCTCCTCCTAAAATCACCTCAGGAGCTCCTATGAATTTGTCTCCATCGTTCAATTTTATCTTATTCGACTCAACTTTATTTTCCAGCACTTTCAATACTCCAGTTGCATGAACACAAAGCATAATGTCATTGTTTTTTTCCATTACATCTACCTGCTTTTGTAATTTATACTCATTCGTCCAATAATCATCACCTTCACATAAAGCAATATATTTCCCATTTGCTCTTAAATAATTAAATGTAAGGTTTACCCTTATTCCTTGTGAATATTGATTTTCCTTTTGATATATCGGTTTAATAATATTTGGATACCTCTGTTCATAATCTTTTATTATAGCCTGAGTATTGTCTGTTGAAGCATCATCATGTATGAGTATTTCAAAAGGAAAGTCTGTTTTTTGCATTAAAAATCCTGTAAGAGCATCCTCAATATATTGTTCATGGTTATAAGTTGTAGAGCAAATACTAACTTTAAAGTCATCACTTTTTTGTTTCCACGAATTTATAATTTCTTCTTCCGTTCTTAAAGCTTTATTCAACTTTTTAATCTCCTTATTAACTAATAAATAATCTAATTTCCAGTTTTAAATTTCACTTTAAACTTCGCTATAGTCTTACACTTAGTTAAGTAAACAAAAATTAATAACCAAAATGCTTGGTTGTGCCATAAATAGGAAGAAAACATTAATCTAGGAACACTAATTATAAATAACATTAATATTAAAAGTTTAATCTCACTACTATTGTGCGACCATGGCTTAATAAGCAACCAAAAACAAAATATCAAAATTATTGTGAAGGGAATTACAAAAAGAATTCCTCCTTCTACCAAAAGCTGTAAAAATAAATTATGAGGATAAATTCCGTTATAAATGTTTGCATAACTACCTATTCCATGTCCCCATAATGGTGATTCTACAAATAATTGAAACGCATCCTCATATAATAAGTTTCGACTATTAAGTATTCCTATCCAACCTTCTCCCTCAATCATACTAAGTGTTTTAATTATAGTGGCGGATTCAAAGCCAATACCCTGTAGGGTTTTATTTATCCACGATAATATTGCTTTTAAATTAAATACTATAATAACTAAAGAAATAAGTGTTAAAATTAGAATACCTGAGGATATAAAATATTTGTATTTCATATTAGATTTATAAGTGATTTTTATATAAAGAACAAATAAAAGAAGGATAAAAGTTGCTAAAACTGCTCCGCGAGTTCCTTCAGTAATTAATAAATACAGCATGTATCCATTCGAAAAATAACTTATTATACTAATCTTACTTCTATAATTTTTCCTGATAAAGAAAAAATAAATTATCGTAGCCACAACACTAGGTAACATCGAGTATGATGCACCCATCTCTACCCTATCATACAGTGCATCGAGACTTATAAAATCTGCAAAACCAAATGGATTTATCAAAATAAGGTTTCCAATATGCATTGTGAAGATTATTATAGTAGTTGATGAAAATGGTAAAACTGTTAGCATAAATATAATTACACCAAAGGCTATAAATTCAATAAAATATTGACTAACATAAGAATTAGTACCTTGAATTAAAAAAGTAACAATAAATACAATGAATATAAAATATAAAAAGATGATTGATTGTTTACTTAAAGTATTAAATTTATAACCTAATATAATTGCAGTAAAGTATGAACCCAATAAAGATACTATAAAAATTATTGGCAATAAATTCTCATTTATAACTTCTAAAGAAGCAAAGATCTGCGTGATAAAATTAGATGTTAACAATATAGCAATCATTAAACTGTTTATTTTAGATAAAATATGATTTTGTATATCAAGAGTTTTTGCATTATACTTCTTCAATAATAACATCCTCTTACTCTCATTCTAATATAAATATTTAAATGTACATTTTAAAGTTAATTTATGCAATGTATTCAATTATCTTAATTATGGAAATCCTATCCAAAAGTATCAATCAAATGTTTATTTTTGACAAAATATGACGAATTATTTCTTTATTAAATTGAATTGGATAGACTTTAATTGTATTTAAATAATGCTTGAGTGCATTAATAAACTCTCTTCTCTTTATTAATGCGAACAATACCCCTCTATATCTTTTTGTATATATTTTTTTTTTAGCATTTTTCACTTTTTTCTCAAGCATAGTTATTGTTTCTTTATGATAGTCTAAATAAAAATCATATAGTTTTTTATTTTGTAGTGGTGGCAACTCGTTAGAGCGGTCACTGATATCAAAATTAACTAGTACGTCTGGGATTACACCAATCCCATATCCATGATTAAATAACCTTAATAAAAAAACAGCTTCTTGGTTTCGTATAAACTTCTCGTCCCATCCTCCAATTTCAATCGCTATATCTCTCCATATCATAATTGCATTTGTAAATATCTTCATTTCCCCTGATAATATCTCATATGATAAAATCCCTTCTTTTTGGGGCCTAGTATCTTTACCATCTCTATACCAACCGCAATAGACAGCTTTATATTGTGGATTCTGAAGCAAATAAGAAACTTGCAGTTCAAGCTTATTTTCAAGATACCAATCATCATCGTCTAAAAAACATAATAAATCCCCTGTACTGAATCTTATTCCAGTATTTCTTGCCGCTGCACCATTTTTGTTTTTATTATGTTTTATATATTTCACCTTATTATTGTCTTTATATTTTTCCATTAATTTATTTGTATTTTTTCTATATTCAGTAGAGGGATCATTATCATCTACTACTATTATTTCTATATTTTTATAAGTTTGCTTTAAAACAGTATTTATTGCCCTTTCTAACATATTTGCTCTTTTATATGTTGGTATGATAACACTTACTTTTGGCATTATATTAATTCACTCCTCCCTCGTATTTTTTTAGAAACATCCTCCTAGTTCTAAGCAATTTTTTCAATTTCGTAATTTAATTCAACTTTATAAAATAAACCTCTAATAAAACTAAAAGATAATAGTTTACTTTGCAAAAAGCGCTTTGGCTTTTTAATAATAAAAGTAAATATTAAAGAGAAACATTCAAGCAATACTATTAAGCTAATGAAGGCATTGCTTTCAAGGAAAAAATATACTATTAAAAATGTAAGAGAAATTAAATCAGTAAAGATTGGAATTAAGAACTCTTTCATTCTAAAAAAGTATTGAAATACATTCTTCTTGGAAAAACTATACTTAAAGCCTAAAGGTAAACCTAGAAACCTTTTATTAAATATATCTTTAACTTTTTTATAAAATTTAACTTCTCTTTTCTTATCATGATGAATAATCATTGGAATAGGAATTTGTAATACATGTAATCCTTCTTTTATAATTCTACTATGAAGTTCAGGTTCCTCATTTGAAAATAACTTTATGTCATATCCACCAATACGGTTTATCACATTTCTTTTAACAAGTAATGCTCCCCCAAAGTGATGCGCAATGCCAAACTGTTTTATTTTATAGACATTTGGTTGCTTATCTACTATTTCTAGATTCTCATTATAAATTATGTCATTACGAATTCCGATAATACCAGCCGCTAGATCATCATCTTCTATAGATCTTATAGCAGGATTTAACCAACCAGGATATAATTCCATATCAGCATCTAAGTATAGAATATAATCACCTGTTGACATAAGTGTACCAACATACCTTCCTAATGAAGCTGAATAAGAATTTGCTTTAATTCTATAAATTTTACAAGGATAATTTTTAGCGATTTCTAAAGTATTGTCAATTGAAGAAGAATCTACAATGATAATTTCCCATCCATTAAAATTAGATAATTCCTTTATTACTGAGTCTAAACATCTTTTAATCCCTAGTTCTTCATTTTTTGCTATTATAACTATAGATATGATTACTTTGTCTTCACCATCTTTTCTTTTTGAATTATTAATCATTTTTTACTCCCTCTATAAGTTTTAGATACCTAAAATAAGGTCTCCCTCATTAATTCTTTTAATCCTAAACTTAGTTCTATATCAATAATACTTATGCACACTACCCTTTTATCATTTATCTGTTTATTACTCGGTTTAATTCTGATATATAGGCATTAACCACAATTTCCCTATCAAACTCTTTTTCAACTTTTAATCTGCCAGCTAAACCCATAGATTTTTTTTCTTCATAGGATAAAGCAAGAAATTTTTCGATTTTTTTTATTAAATCATTGCTATTCTTTTGTTCAACAATATACCCATTTATGCCATCGTCTAGAATTTCCTTACATCCACTACGATTTGTCGTGATAATTGGTCGCCCACTTGCGGAGCTTTCTAAAAGTACATTGGACATTCCTTCAGGGTAGTAAGTTGGGTGTATTGTACAATGTGATATCTTATGAAACTCTCGAACATCGCTCTGCATTCCATGATAATGAATTATTCCATTATCATGTAATTCACGAAGTCTTGGCTCATAATCTTCTTCACAAAATCCTAAAACATGAAATTTTGTATTGGGATATTTCTTTCTAATATACTGAGCTGCTTGTAAGTATTGATCTATCCCTTTTTCCTTCATAATCCTTGATATAAATACAAATTCTATAGTTTTATCAGAGGGATAAGGAATTAACGAAAAAAATTGCGTATTTACCCCAGACCCAGGGATAATTCTTGAATTTTTAATTACAATCTTCTTGTTTTCAAAAAACTGTTTATTTTCCTTATTTTGGAAGAATATACAGCTAGCCTTCTTATACGCAAATCTATACATATGTACTAATAACTTTTGAATTAAACTTTCATTTTCAACGGCAGACCCAAGCCCAGTAACATTGGGAAAGAAAGGAATGTTTAAAAATCTACATACAATACCACCATATATATTTGGTTTTACCGTATAAGAAAAAACCGCATCCGGGTTAACTTTTTTTATAATTTTGTAATAATTAAGAAGTAATTTTAAATCGGTTATCGGATTCATTCCCCTCCTATCAAGAGGTAAATTTATGAACTCGCAACCCATTTTTTTTAATAATTCAACTTTTTCACCATAAGGTAGAACTACATAGACTTTAAAGTTCTCATCTATAAGCCTTTGTATAATCTCTTTACGGAAGTTGTAAGTATATGCATGATGGTTTGATAGTATTACTACTTTCTTCATCTTAATCCTCCGTCAACTTTATTGATTCCTCAAAACCAATAAAGTTATTAAATTGAACATTATGTCTAGATAAATTTTCTTCATAAACCAAGTTTCCGAATACTTTATTAAAAGTATTATTTCCCTTCATTAATTTCAATAAGGGATTAAATAACTTAGTTACCCAAATTTTCTTACCATGTGTCTTTGCAATCAACCCAACCATTTTACTTGTGTTCACATATTCATTGTTTTGTGGAAACAGTAAACCCCTACTCCCATTATCAATAACATACCTTATAAACTCGGATAGATTATCTATATAAATCATACTGCGCTTATTATCTATATCGGGAAAAATAGGTGTTTTTAGTGCAAGTTTTGACAGTCTAGTATAATTACCTTTACAACCTTTACCGTAAATCATAGGTGGGCGTAAAATTGCAACTTTAAAAATGTCATCTTCTAATGATGAAATCAATTGCTCTGCCTGAAGTTTAGATTTTCCATAATTACTTTTAGGCTTAAGAGAAGAGTCCTTTTCAACCACACCACTCTTAATCCCATAGACACTCATAGAACTAAGGAATATGAACTGCTTAACACCTTCAGCTTTTGACTTTTGAGCAACTTCATAAGTCAAATCTCGGTTCACTTTATAATAAAGGTATGCATTTTCTTTCGTTTCCTTTCTATGTGCAATCCCAGCTACATGAAGCACAACATCATAATCCGAAAAATCCTTCTCTTTCCACGAACCATCTCTTAAACTAATCAAATCAATTAAATATCTATCGGAATACTTTTCAAGCCATTTAACAAAGCTAGTACCCACATAACTATTCTTCCCTGTAACCAATATTTTTTTCATTTAGAAATGCTCTCCTTAGTACTTGCAACTTCATTTTCAGCTCCAGTACCACCTTCAACAACCCCATCACTCTTAACAACACTAACAATAGTCCCAAAGAAGCACTTAACATCCATCCAAAAACTAATTTTCCCAACATACTCTCCGTCTAACTTTGCCTTAACCTCAATTGGCAGTTCATCCCGACCATTAATTTGTGCCCAACCAGTTAGTCCGGGTGGCACATCATTTGCATTGTACTTATCACGTTCTTCAATCAAATCGTACTGATTCCACAATGCGGGACGGGGTCCAATAATACTCATCTGCCCAACAAAGATATTCCAAATTTGCGGTAACTCATCAAGTGATGTCTTTCTTAGGAACTTACCTATTTTAGTAATATATTGATCTGGATTTTCAAGTAAATGAGTTGGAGTGTCCTTAGGTGTATCTATTCTCATAGTACGGAACTTTAATATATTAAAATGTTTCTTGTTGATTCCAACACGCTTTTGTCTAAACAGAATTGGCCCCCTTGAATCAATCTTAATAGCAATAATTAGAATTAAAAAGATTGGTGATAATACAATGAGTCCTATTAAAGAAAAAATAATATCTATCAGTCTCTTTATCTTCAAATACATAGCTTATAGCACTCCTTTTTTTGAAAAGTCTATTAGTAAATTAGGACTTAATTGGAATTTACAAATCACCTATTCCCCACTAACTACTAATCCACTAAACCTAGATGATAAGGAGAACAGGTACTGCTCTCCTTATCATTAGTTATTTAACCAAAACCTTGGTTTCCTCAACTTTTTTAATTAAGTAGTTTAGCAATTCATCTTTTATTTCATTATTTTCTAAAGCTAAATCAATAGTGGTTTTTACGAATCCTAACTTCTCCCCAACATCATAACGCGTACCCTCAAAATCATACGCATACACCTCTTGAACCTCATTAAGCATTTGAATAGCATCTGTCAGTTGAATTTCTCCACCTGCCCCAATTTGTTGCTTATCAAGAAAGGTGAAGATTTCCGGGGTAAACACATAACGTCCCATGATCGCTAAATTGGAAGGAGAAGTTCCTTGTTCTGGTTTTTCAACAAAGTTGTTTACGCGATAACGTCGTCCCTCAATGGTACTAGGATCCACTATTCCATAACGGTGTGTTTCACTATCAGGAACTTGCTGCACACCAACAATAGAAGATTGTGTTTCTTCAAAATGATTAATCAACTGTTTTAAACCTGGTGTTTCTGCTCGAACAATATCATCACCTAATAATACGGCGAAAGGCTCATTACCAATAAACTTACGTGCAGTCCAAACGGCATGTCCTAACCCTTTAGGCTCCTTTTGACGAATATAGTGAATATCTACATTAGTAGCCTGATTTACCTTTTCAAGTAGGTCAAATTTCTCCTTTCTCATCAAATTATCTTCTAGCTCAAAATTATGATCGAAATGATCTTCTATCGCACGTTTGCCTTTCCCAGTTACGATAATAATATCTTCAATACCAGATTCGATTGCCTCTTCCACAATATACTCAATCGTTGGTCTATCCACAATTGGCAACATTTCCTTAGGCATTGCTTTTGTGGCTGGTAAAAATCTTGTCCCCAACCCTGCTGCTGGAATAATGGCTTTTTTTACGGTCTTCATTATAATACCCCCACTTTATTACGCTTTAGCTAATAGTTCTTCTCGTTCCTTATAAACAATCCCCATCAGTGCTTCCTTCAAACTAATACTATCAAATGTATCAAGTTTCTCAATCAAATCTATAATCATTTCCGACTCTACGGCCACAGTCCGACCAACATAAATCTTCTCATACACCTCACCGGGAAGAATCTCATCTTCATTCAAGATTTCCTCATACATCTTCTCTCCTGGACGAATACCTGCAAATTCAATTGGAATTTCTTCTTCGGTATAACCAGATAGCTTAATTAAGTTTCGTGCAAGATCAACAATTTTCACTGGTTCCCCCATATCAAGCACAAAGATTTCCCCACCTTTTGCAAGGGTTCCTGCCTGAATGACAAGTCGTGACGCCTCTGGGATAGTCATGAAGTAACGAGTCATATCGGGATGTGTAACCGTTACGGGACCACCATTTTCAATTTGTTTTTTAAATAACGGAATTACACTACCACGGCTTCCTAATACATTTCCGAATCGTACAGCAACAAACTTTGTCTTACTGTGTTTTGCCCTATCCTGTACAACCATTTCTGCAAGACGTTTCGTTGCCCCCATAACATTCGTTGGATTTACTGCTTTATCGGTTGAAACCATAACAAATGTTTGAACACCGAATGTATCTGCAGCATCTGCAACATTTTTCGTACCAATGACATTGTTTTTCACTGCCTCATGTGGATTATACTCCATTAATGGAACATGTTTATGGGCAGCGGCATGATAGATAATTCTTGGTTGGTGCTGCTCGACAATTTCATAAATTCGCTCTCGGTCTTGTACATCCCCAATAACTGGAACAATTTCAATCCCACTATCTTTATATTTATTTTTCAATTCCATATCTATGGAATAGATACTAAATTCTCCATGGCCAACTAAAAGAATTTTACTAGGTGTGAATTTCATTAACTGACGGCAAATCTCAGAACCAATCGAACCGCCAGCACCAGTAACCATCACCGTACTTCCAGTTACATATTCAGATATCGCATTAATATCAAGTTTTACTGGCTCACGTCCAAGTAGGTCTTCAACTTCCACGT
>NZ_JBPPZG010000040.1:0-21966 GCF_051918545.1 Pseudogracilibacillus amylolyticus (SeqCode)
TGTGATGACTTCCGTGTTGCCCACAGGACGTGGGCGGTTTTAACGGAAGATCCCCTGCTGCATTTAGATACATGAGCCGCGGAGAAACAAGCCAACGAAGAAATTCGCAGTGTTATTTTTACCGGACTTTTTGAACATCCTCTATAATAATGATAGTTGAAATAAACATAACTTGCAATAAAATATATCAACAGTTCAAGATGTTGACGAAATTTGTTACAAAACGAAGGGTTAATAAAACTTATCGTTGGGAATACAATGATGTATGGAGGTTATTATGAGAAAATTATTTATTTTTGTATCATTATTTTTATTACTTATTATTGGTGCTTATTTTATCCTAGATGATGATTTTTTATCAAAAGAAATTGCTATTTTTGATACATATGAGGAACTGCCAAAGTTAAAGTCCAATCAAACTACAAAAGAAACGAAACAACTGTTAAAAGGTGACTTATTCGATTTCATGAATAAGACAAGCAAGGAGATTGAAAAAGAACTGGGAGAACCATTACGGAAGGATTTAACCCCTTATGGCTATACATGGTGGGTTTATACGGATGAGCAAACAAATTTGATTCAATTTGGGATAGCTGATGAAGATGATACGGTTCAAACGATCTTTGCTACAGGTGAGGGGGTTCAAAGTGAGCCTTTTAAAATCGGAGCAGATTATGAAGATATAGAAAAAAACTTCGAATTTAAAAATAAAGTGACTTATCAACCAGGTCTGTCTTTTTATACATTTTTGTTAAATGAAACAGATTTGAAAATGACTCCACTAGTGAAACTATCTGAGGATACTTTTGTTCAATTATATTTTGATACTTTTACGAACCAACTTTCCTCTGTTCGGGTTTTAACAGGAGAAACGCTTATAACACAGCGTTTTTATGAAATGGAGTACCGAGGAAATTTACCAGAAGAACCTTACTTATCGGAAGCAGATTGGAAGGAAATTGAACAAGGTATGGAGCAACAAATTTTTGATTTAACGAATATTTATAGGTATCAACACGGGGGATCACCATTAATTAAAGATGAGCAAGTTGCGGAAGTAGCTTATTTGCATAGTAAAGATATGTTTGAAGAAAATTATTTCTCTCATTATAGTCAAGATGGCAGTGGTTTAAAAGAACGGTTGGAAAAGAAGGAAGTATACTATTTATCTGCTGGTGAAAACATTGCTGCACAACATACCGATGCACCTGCTGCTGTAGAAGGTTGGCTTAATAGTGAGGGACATAGAGAGGCATTGCTTAATGATGATTATACACATCTTGGTGTAGGAGTTCACCGATACTACTATACACAAAACTTTTTGTTAAAGCCATAAGCACGCAGTACGGTTCACTTTATATTTAAAGCGTGGTAAAATAGTGCTATGGGGGTACGAAAAATGATAGCAACTTTAGAGTATATAGATATCCTTGATAAAACGGATGGTTTATCAAAGATGATTATTGCCTCTGATGTAATGAATGAGTACCAAAATGCTTACAATACATTACAGAATGATAAAGAGGCACAGCAACTAATACGTACGTTTAATCGTATGAAAGAACATTACGAAGATGTGCAACGTTTTGGAAGATACCATCCTGATTATAATGAAATAATGAAAAATGTTCGTAGCGCAAAAAGAAAAATGGATATGAATTCTAGTGTCGCTGCGTTTAAAATAGCAGAACGGAATTTACAGAGTTTCTTGGATGAAATTAGTGAACAAATTGCACATAGTGTTAGTGAGCATATTATCGTTCCCAAGGATGGGTTAGCATTGGCTGAAAGTGGTTGCTCTTCAGGAGGATGCAGCAGCGGTGGTTCTTGTGGATGTCAAGCATCCTAATACATATTCTGTGAAATATATTACTTGATTAGGAGTATAGAGATGCAAAATAGTCGACAAGGGATAATCGTGTGGTTCGCACACCGTAGAAATTTGAAGCATATAAAAAAATACGGGAATGTTATTTATGTATCGAAAAAGATGCGCTATGCGATTTTATACGTAAACCAAGACGAGATTGACAAAAAGGAAGAAGATTTATTAAAATTACCTTTTATTTCAAAAGTTGATAGATCATATAAACCGTTTCTCAAAACAGATTTTGAAAACGCTCGTCCAGATAAAGCAAAATTATACGATTATAAAATGGGGATTTAACCTTTGTAGAAATTCTGCAAAGGTTTTTCTAATTATTGTTCGGTTACTGTTTTACTTAAACATTGATAATTGTCTATTTCTTTTCTAAAATAGATAATATCTTGTTAGCTTTAGGCGAGGTGTACAAATGCGTGTAATTGCAGGTGAATTTAAAGGCCGACATCTGAAGGCCGTCCCTGGTTCAAACACAAGACCAACAAGTGATAAGGTAAAAGAATCCATTTTTCATATGTTGGGTCCTTTTTTCGAAGGAGGACTTTGTCTTGACTTGTTTGCTGGTAGTGGATCTTTAGGAATTGAAGCGGTTAGTAGGGGAATGGACAAGGTTATTTTTATCGAAAAATCCTCTGTTGCCATCCGAATGATACATAAAAATGTGGAGATGCTGAAAATAGAGTCCCAATGTGAGATTTATCGTAATGATGCTTTTCGAGCGCTCCAAATCTTATCGAAAAAAAATCTCCAGTTTGATTTAATCATTCTTGATCCCCCGTATGATAAAGGACTTTATCAAAAAGTAATCGATTACATAGCGGAAAAGGATCTGTTACAATCAAAAGGAAAACTGTATATAGAACATCGGCCAGAACAAAAAATTTCTTACAACATCGAAAGATTTGAACGTCTTACTGAAAAAAAATACAATGAAACGATAAGCATCACGATTTTACAAAAAAAGTCAAGGGGGAAGTAAAATGGAAAAGAAATTAGCAATTTGTCCGGGAAGTTTTGATCCAATTACTAACGGTCATTTGGATATTATCCAAAGGGGAGCAAAAGTTTTTGATGAGGTAATCGTGACTATTTTTAACAATCAATCAAAAACACCGCTTTTTTCAGTTGAAGAACGTATATATTTAATTGAAGAATCAACAAAAGACATCCCTAATGTTACAGTTGATGTCTCAGATGGACTTTTAGTTGATTATGCACGTGAACAGAAAGCCCATGCCGTTTTGCGTGGTTTACGAGCAGTGAGTGATTTTGAATTTGAAATGCAAATTACGTCGATGAATAAAAGACTTGAACCTGAAATTGATACATTTTTTATGATGACGAATAACCAATATTCATTTTTAAGCTCTAGTATCGTGAAAGAAGTTGCGAAATACCATGGGAATATTAGTGACTTAGTTCCGAAAATTGTGATGGAAGCATTAACTGAAAAATTTAAATAATCGTATTTAGAAGATTAACTTTTTATTAATCGTTTACCTAATATACATACAGCAAGAAAAGTACTTCCGATGGTAATAATTGGACCTATGCTGGTTAGATATTCAAGTAGCTGGTAAGAATGGTTACTTTTTTCTATGGCAATTGCGTCTTCAATGGTTAATTTATTTTCGAAATATGTTTTATATAAAATTATCGTAAATAAACAAGCGATTACCGCATGTAGCAGCCTTGCAAAAAAATAAGGTAAAAAGCGGATATCTGTTTTTGCAAGAATGCTTGCAACTTGTGCTTGAATAGAAAATCCGTTAAAACCTAAAATAAAACTGATTACTGCCAGTTGAATAACTAACGGGATGCCTGTTAATTTTGAAATCATCTCAATTCCCATTGTCATTTCAAATATCCCTGTGATTACAGGTACCGTTATTTCGACTGGAACTTGTAAAATTAGAAGTACTGGATTTATAATCGCTGAGATTAAATCGGTAACATGGATAACATTAAGCAATGTTGTTATTACAGAAAAAAGCATAATGAAACCACCAACCATTATTAATGATTGAATGGATGATATAACTGCATCCCCAAGGATTTGACCAATAGGCCGATCGTCTTTTAATCTTGTATCATGCATTTTTCGAAATGCTCTAATTATTAAGTTTTTATGGGATTTTAGTTTTATCTTTTGCTTGTCTCGTTGTTTGCCATAAAATCGCATACAAATTCCTACAATCATATTACTAACATAATGGCAAACTGCAATTAACAGGCCAAGTTCGGCATTATGCAAAAATCCGACAGCAATCGCACCAAAGATGAATAATGGACTTGATGCATTGGAAAATGATACAAGTCTTTCCGCTTCGATTCGGGAAATTTCTTCTTTTTCCCTTAAAGAAGCGCTTATTTTTGCGCCGGACGGATAGCCACTAGCCATCCCAACCATCCAAGCAAAACTTCCAACACCCGGTACATTAAAAATAGGACGCATGATTGGTTCAAAGAGTACACCAACAAATTGGACGATACCGAAACTAATTAATAATTCAGCCATAATAAAAAATGGTAGTAAGGATGGAAATACAACTTCTCCCCATGTGTGAAGTCCTCGAATACTTGCATGAAGGGACTCTTCAGGGTATAAAATTAAAGATAAAGTTAATAACAGAGTAGAAAGTGCTAGAAAAATTGTTTTAAACTGTTGACCCAATGAATTACCTCCTTCGAAATAGGAAGAAAATGCTGGTAATAGAAATATACTTGTCTTTTCTACTATACGCGAATACTATACTTGTTTATGATATATATTTGTATTAGGCTTTTTTTGGCAGATAAGAAAGAAAACTTTCTTGACTCGCTCACTAGCTAAAAGCTCAGGCGTCCTGTCTCAGGCGTCCTGTCTCAGGCGCCAGTACTAGCACGTCAATCACTCGTAAGTTTTCTAAAGTTGAAATAGTGGAAGGTGACGATGATGCGGATTTCAAAAAGAACGGTAATTTATTCTTTAATGATAAGTTTAATTTTTTTCTTATTAATTACTTATGATCTCCCCTATTATATTTATAAACCAGGGCATGCTGATAGTTTAGAAAACATGGTGGAAATTGATAATGGTGTTGAAGCGAAGGGAGACCTGCATTTAGTAACTGTAAGTGGGGGACAAGCTACGCCAATTGGGTTTTTACTTGCGAAACTCCGTGCCTTCCATGAGATTATTCCTATTGAAGAAGCGAGGCCAGAAGGGATTTCAGATGAAGAATATATGCGACATCAAATGATGCTAATGGAGAATTCCCAACAATCATCAACCGTTGTTGCATACCGGGCTGCAGGTGCAGAATATACAATTGAACAAAAAGGTTTATATATTGTTGGTGTCGTTGAAAATATGCCTGCAGACGGCATTTTGCAACCAGGTGATAGAATTAACAAAGTCGACGATCAAGAAATGAAAGAAGCAAATGATTTAGTGGACTATGTACTTTTAAAAAAACCCGGCGAAAAGATAAAATTTGAGATCGATCGAGATGGTAAACAATTGACCGAATTTATTGAAGTAGTATCATTTCCTGATGATAACGAAAAGGTCGGGATAGGCATTCAGTTGGTCACGGAACAGAAAGTAACAGTGGATCCACCAGTATATATTAAAAGCGGTAATATCGGTGGCCCCAGTGCTGGTTTGATGTTTGCACTTGAAATATACAATCAATTAACAGAAGAAGATATTACAAAAGGATACCACATTGCAGGCACCGGAGAAATTGATTTTGAGGGTAATGTAATTCGAATCGGTGGAATTGATAAAAAAGTGGTCGCAGCTGATCGAGAAGGGATTGAAATCTTTTTCGTACCAAATGAGAACGGGGAAAAAGATTCCAATTATGAAGTTGCCAAAGAAACAGCCAAAAAAATAAATACCTCTATGAAAATTGTTCCAGTCGATACGTTTGACGATGCCCTTAGCTATTTGAAACAGCTTGATCCTAAAGAACATGCTTCATAAAAAATTGGTAATTTAAATTCTTGCGTACGTAATTGACTTCGAAGTTTGGCGGGAAGAACACTGTAATAAACATGCGTAGCTTTTTCATCTAAATAAAGCAGCGTACGAGTTTGTTTATTTAGATTTGTAATAATTGGCACATCGATGTTTTTCTTATTGGCGTTTAAATAAGCTTGTCCTTTTTTTGACATCCCTAAAAGCCGAATATATGGTATTTTCTCCGTTTGAACAATTGAAGCAATAGCTTTTTTCGTCGTATTTGTTAAAATATGTACAAATATCCGTTGCAAGCGAACTTTTGTATATCGTTTCGTTTTTATTTTTTCTAGCCAGTCATGAAACGAAATTGCTTTTTCAGCTGTTTTTCTAATCCGGTGTTCCAATCCTTCTGTAACACCGTGAATATTACTTAGTTCTTCTTTTGTCATCGTCATAACGCGATAATGGAGTAATGGAAAATAATGTTCCCATGAATGCCAAAGAGTTGATTTGTCTATATATGTTTGCAGTTGGATCAAGCTTTCAGCAGGCAACGTATCGGTTATTTTAGACGAGATTCCAGTCTTACTTAACTCTTTACGAATACTAGTTGCACTGGCAATCTCGTTGGTGATTTTTTCGTCATGATAATGGTTATTAATTCGTTTCGTTGTCAGAGGTTTAATTGGAAGATTATTTTCTATAATCGTTTTAACATAACTAAGTCCAAGGATGTTGTTTGGTTGGATCATATCCATACTATTCATTCCAATAGCGTTATAAGCTTTACTGCTTGCTTCTGGAAATGCAAAACCTTGTTCTAAGAAGGAGCGCAATGTTTCGTCATAAAGCGATTTGTTTTCTTGTAATTTGGTGACACTATTTATAAAAGGTTCTATCTTGCCGGATTCACTTCCAAAACAAATTGAGGAAACATGCAGTTCATTTAGCGTATACAATGCTCCTTTAGCAAAAAGCGCACTACTTTGAACAGCAAATGGATAGGGCAACTCAATTACCATATCTGCTCCAGCAGAAAGAGCGGCTTTTGTACGGTGAAATTTATCGATGATCGCAGGTTCCCCGCGTTGTAAAAAAGAACCACTCATAATTGCGATTATACAATTTGCTTTTGAAACTTTTTTGGCTTGTTTTAAATGATACAGATGGCCATTATGAAAGGGATTATATTCAACGATTACCCCACATGCTTCCATAAAAACAGCTCCTCATCAGTGATTAACATAATTGTAGCAAAGCACGGGGGAAACAGACAAATATCTTAGTCCCCATTATATCTTCCGCATGACATTAGCTGAAGTAACATAAGAAAATTGGCTACGTTATATGTCTATGTTAACTTGCAAATAAAAGGGGGCTATATGAAAAGATTGTTTCAAAATGGTTGACAAAAAGTGAATTTCCTTTTAAAATAACTCTTGTTGCCTAGAGGTGATAATAATGAAGTTTTCGACAATGGAAATAAGGAATAATGCATTTGATGGACCTTTTATGTTTGATGAAATTGTCGACGTATCGGAATTAGAAACGTTAAACAATGACATTAAACAAATTGATCCTGTCAGAGTCAAAGGAATGTGTACAATAGATAAAGATGAATTCATTTTTTCTCTGTCAATTAAAGGTAAGATGATTTTACCTTGTGCACGTACTTTAGTAGATGTAACCTATCCTTTTGATTTCGAGGCGACAGAGATTTTTTCTACATCTGATAACCTTGATGAAAAGGACGAAGAGGATGGTGTACATCCGCTCACTGAAGAAACGATTGACTTGACACCGTATATAAAGGAAAATATTATTCTGGAAACTCCTTATCGTGTTTTTTCCAATGAAAAAGCACTGGAAGAAGGAGAAGGCTGGACGTTTTATGAACAAGAGCAATATGAAGCCGAAAAAGAAAACACGATTGATCCTCGTTTAGCGAAATTACAAAATTTATTAGATAATAATAAGCGAAAACAAGAATAATCGTTTGATTTAGTTTAAGTTTGAAGGAGGTGTACGTCATGGCTGTACCTAAAAGAAGAACTTCCAAAAAAGTAACAAAACAACGTCGTACTCATAAAAAATTACATGTACCTGGTTTAATTGAATGTTCAAACTGTGGTGAATTAACAAAACCTCACCATGTATGTAAGTCTTGTGGGCATTACGATGGAAAAGAAGTAGTAGAAAACTAAGAAAAACAGATCACAATTAATGTGGTCTGTTTTTTTGTTGCTGAGGAAATTATAAAATTCTATCGCTATGGATAGGTTTCGTTGCAGGAATAGCCAGTCCGGCTCCATCGCTAAAGCGTTAGCGTGCTTTCACCTTGGTAGTTTTGTTTAACTAAATGACCTATTTGTTGAGCAATTATGTAATTATTTTACCGCATCGAATACAAATGTAACTATAATCCTTCTAACAAACGTCGATTTATTAATTGCCCATTGACAGAAAGTAAAACATTGCGTATTATAAAATTAACAAATGATTTAAGTTAACAATTATGTTTAGTTATAAAGTGTAATTTTCATCATTAAAGGGAGAGTAACAAATGTCACTATATTTCAATGATGATGGAGTTTTACCACCTCGGGATTATCCAATGACCATCGAACAATTAAAAAAATCATTATTAGTAGAATGACCGGGATATGGTTATCCGTGGGATCATCAAAAACGTTTAATGTTAGTGAACAATTTAAGTATTTTAGTAAATCAACTGTATACAGTCGGAATCCGTGAAATTTTTGTTAATGGATCCTTTGTTGAAGATAAGGCTAGTCCAGGCGATATTGATGGTTACTTTGTTGCTGACCCGAACACACTTCCAAATATAGTAAAAGAATTAAATAAACTGGATCCACATAAAGTGTGGACCTGGGATTGGAATAATAGAATTTATGATCGTAACTCTGCAAAACCTCAATTACCTATGTGGCACCATTATAAGGTAGAGTTATATCCTCATGTAGGGCAAGGATGTGGAATTTTTGATGAAAATGGAAACGAGCAAATTTTTCCGGCAGCATTTAGAAAAACTCGTGATACATTCTTGCCAAAAGGTATTATTCAAATAATGAAAGAAGGAGTGAAAAGTTATGATTAAAAACGAATCCGCATATCAAAAAGCTGTTGAAAAACTAGAAAAAGACCAAAAATTTATTGCCAGTGAAAAAAAACGTTTTGAAGAAATGGGTTTAAGTCCTGAACAAATTGAAATGGCTGTACAACCTTTAATATCATTCCATGAACAGTTAAAAGCAGAAGTAGAGTATTATGAAAAAATTAAGCGTGGTTCATTTAATCCAATATATAAATTCACTGATATCGGGAAAACTCTTATTGCATATAGAATATATCTAGGAATGACACAGGCTGAGTTAGCAAAAAAGTTAGAAGTTAGTGAATCTCAAGTATCAAGAGACGAAAGACACGAATACTACGGAGCAACTACCGAGAAAGTTGAAGCCGTAATGGAAGCAATGGGAATGAAAACTATTATAAATATTGAAGTTATTTAATTAAATTCTGTCGATTTTGGATGTTTTATTTCTTGTGGTTTTCTTTATATATCCTTCAAGATATTTGCCAATAGTTCTACGATCAACTTCCAATTCTCTACCTAATTGACTTTCATTAGTTTTCATGTTTGAACTCTCCAATAATATTTTTAATTTTGGCAAGTCCGTAAGACAATTAATTTCTACATCTGCATTAATATTAGTTGTATATGTACAATATTCATCCCCAAATATTATGCATTATTCATTTTAAACAGAGGATTAGTTGTCCTTATGCCCTTGGGCGAAAGTCAACATCGACTTACGCTTTAAGGAAGGCCGATTAAAAACAGGCTTTGCGCCTAACATCGGCACACTCCTATGAAGGAGCGTGTTTCCTACATCTCCTACGGTTCAGTCCAGCACATACGCCATTAAACGGGCACTTCTGCCTTTGTTCCTTCTATAATAAAAGTAATAGATATGTTATGATTATGTATAAAATATTATGAATTCAATTTTCGCATCGTAAATTTAACGATTAGCAATGGTTTACCAAAGCAGGGGTAAAGTGTATGCACAAATTGATTTCAGCTTAACAGTCTAGCTATAACAAGGTATTTTCGTCATTTACGTAGTTTTTCATTTAAGTATTTCCATAAACTGTGCAGTAAAGTTGGATAGTAATTGTCCTTCGCTACGGAAATACACTGCGCTTTCCGTGGGCGGCTGTTGAGCCCCCTTGTGCTACGCACTGCGTGGTCTCACCGAGGCCTTTCCTCCCACAGGAGTCTCCGTGTATTTCCTTCGCTGGGTGTGCCTGGTAAACATCTCTATACAGTTTAGTACTACTATCATAATGGTTGATTGAAGCGGAGGACAGTTGACTCCTGCGGGAACAGCACGTGTCCGAAGACCCCGCAGCGGTGTTCTTCCGCGAGGAGGCTGAGGCCGTGCCCGCGGAAAGCAACTGTCCGCAGCGGAAATCAACGCTACTGTGACTAGGGTTTAAGTTTTCACTACTGCTCAGCATCCTTCAACTGTGGGGGACAGGCTATGGTAGCAAGCATAATTAAAATCCTTCAAGCAAATTGTTGTAAGAATCCTAAGTTGAATCTTATTACCCGTTTCGTCTGAGCTAAGAGATGCGAAAATTGAATTATTTAGAAGTAAAGAGGAGATTTATTTGAATAACTTAATTACATATGAAGAAAAAGAATACGGTATTATATTGCTAAATCGACCAGAAAAAAGAAATGCTATTTCAGTTGAAATGGCAAAGGAATTATCAAGAATTTTAGAAGAAATTAAAGAACGGCAAATTAAGTTTTTAGTAATTAAAAGTGCAGGAGATTCCGTGTTTTGTGCCGGAGGTGACTTAACTGACTTCCACGGTGCTCTCGATGAAGAGGAAGCTTACCGGACATTACATACTATGAAGCAAGTGTTGTTCCAAATAGTAACATTTCCCGTTCCGACAATAAGTTTGTTACAAGGAATTGCACTAGGTGGTGGTTGTGAACTTGCAACTGCTTGCGATATTCGAATAGCTAAAGAGGGCACCAAATTTGGCTTTATCCAATCCAACTTAGGAATTTTACCTGGGTGGGGCGGAGGAGCATTACTTTATGAGAAGGTTCATCCTAGTTTTGCCTTACAATGGTTAACGGAAGGAAAAATGTACGATACAACGTTACTTAAGCAAAAAGGCTGGATTCATAATATCGTACCAGCCAACGAATGGGAAAACGAAATGGAGTTATTACGTGATTATTCAAGTAAAACAGTTGAACAAATGGTGTATCTGAAAAGTCAATATATAGAATCATTATCAGTACCGACGCTAATGGAAAAAATGGAAAAAGAATCTGCCAGATGTGCTAGTCTTTGGACATCGGTGGAACATAAACAGGCAGTTCAACAATTTCAAAATAAATAATAAGAATTCATACGAGAATTTACTATTTATTATTAGATATTTTTTAAAAATCGCTCCTTCTATTCTATCAGTCAAAATTCTTGCATACATTGATAGAAATAGTGGAGGAGGAGAATGATGAACAGGCCAAGGCAAGATGCATGGACAAAAGATGAGGACATTCTGCTTGCAGAAATCGTACTTCGTCATATACGTAGTGGTAAGACCCAATTAGAGGCATTTAAAAAGGCTGGGGAAGCTTTATCACGAACTCCAGCTGCATGTGGATTCAGATGGAATGCTTCACTAAGAAAACAACATACAGAAGCGATTAACTCGGCTAAAAATAACCGTAAGCAGTCTTTATATGAAAAAGCGACAACAATAAATTTAGATGAAAGGCATACGATAGAATCAGCAATCTCGATGTTGGAAAGAGTGAAAAATCATGTGGGAAAATCACAGGAGAGTTTTTTAGAAGAGCAGCAGCAAGTTATTTTTCAGCTGCAAGAGGAAAATAAGCGACTAGAAGAGGAAGTAAAACGGTACCGTGAAGCATGGACAGAAATGAAAAGTTTATGGGAATGGATTGAAAATAAAAAATGAACATTAATTTGATTAATGTTCATTTTTATTTTTGATATTTAGTTTGAAATATCAGCTTCCCCAGAAGGATGTTTATCTTTTGGAATATTATGAGGAGCTTGAATTGCTTCTTTTACACCCTCTGGCATCCAAATATAAGGGTTTTCTCCTAAGTCTCTTTCTAAATTGTAGGACGCCATTTCAAAGCCCATTTTTTCCCAAAAGTTATGAGAATTAATAATTGGATTCGTTTTAATAGGTAATTGGAAACTTTTTGCATAATCTACTAGCATTTTACCGTAGCCTCTATTTCGATAATCAGGTAAAACTTCGAGTTTAAATAAAACTAAATAATCTTGAGGTGGATTAAAATAGTGATCGTACTCTTTTGATCTTTCATAAAGACTCATTCTTGCTACTAGATTATTACCGTAGTAAATTCCATAAAACGGTGATTTAGTATCGTTCTCAACAATTTCATTTTGCAGATCTTCTAACATGGACAATTCCTGGTTTCCATATGCTTGAAATCGCTTAAAATCTTCTAAAGTCTTATAGTTGACTAAAAGTCTTTCTACTTTTACACCTGCCATATAAGATCCTATCCTTTCCAAATACATGTTGTTTATCTCTTTTATTTATTATAGTATAAATAATTGTATAATGTAATATATCGAAAAACTCAACTGATACATTTTTTCTATAGGAATGTATATAATTTTTTTATAAGTGTTATTCGAACACTTATGATAAGGTGAGGGTAAAATGAAAATTGGCATTATCGGTGGGGGATCCATCGGTTTACTATTGAGTGGTTATTTGGCTGACGCTCATCAAGTAACATTATATGTAAAAAGGAAGCAACAAAAAGAACGAATTGAATCTCAGAAATTACATGTATTAAAAGCTTCTATTCCTTATAAGCAAGCATCTATTTCAGTAAAACTTGTGTCAGAGGTAGAAAAAGAAGATTGTTACCTTATTTGTGTTAAACAGTCTGAAATAAATCAACTTATACCGGTTATTGAAAAAATAAATAGGTCCATTCCCATTATCTTTTTACAAAATGGAATGGGACATCTTGAGAAAGTGAATCATATTTCAAATTCAATTTATGTTGGCGTAATTGAGCATGGCGCAAGTCGACTAGCTGATAATCGAGTAGATCATTTAGGTAGAGGAAATATAAAGATAGCTACCTACAGAGGTGAACATAAAGAACTCAACTATCTAGTTAATCAATTACACAGTGAAGAATTCCCATTTGAGATGAAGAATAACTGGGAAATGTTATTGAAAGAAAAATTAATTATTAATGCCGTTATTAACCCTTTAACAGCATTATTAAATGTACCCAATGGTTCAATTATTCACAACGAATTTATCCGTAATTTAGCCAAAAGCTTATGCAAAGAAGCAGCGAGTGTATTAAACTTGGATGAGGAATTGTCTTGGGAGCGAGTCACACAAACGGCGACAAATACCAGAGAAAATACATCCTCCATGCGAGCCGATATTCTAAATAATAGAAAAACAGAAATTGAAGCTATCTCCGGATATATTTTAAACGTAGATAAAAGAAAATTGTTGCCTTACACAACATTTGTATATCATAGTATTTTGGCTAAAGAGAAAGAAGGAGAAAATTGTTGATGATTCAACAGCTTATACATAATCATGTATTTATTTTTTTACTTGTATTTCCAGTCATATCCACGATAGTAGTATTTTATATGAGTAATTTTATATTTAAACATAAGTGGAAAGCGATTCATTTTACGGTGCAATGGACAGCTATATTTTATATTATTGCAGTTGTTCTCTTATTAGAAAAACTGTTAAATCAAGCCGTTGTAGGAATCATGTTAATCATTTTAATTACTGTATTATCAATCATATTAATTTTTCAGTGGAAACGTCATACAGAAGTTAATTTAAGAAATGGTTTAAAAGTATTGACACGCTTAAGTTTTTTAGTCTTTGGTATTATTTACTCAATCTTAATTTCATATGAAATTATTCAAGGAATGTATATCAAATATTTTCATTGAAACAGATTACATGCAATGATACCTCTTTTCCGATACAATACAGATGGATAAATTAAATTAAAGGAGTATGCGTTCATGCGGATCAAGCCCATCCAATTACAAGAAACAAATCAATTAGTTCAAGATTACTTAAACCAAGATAACGATATTCAAAGCTATTTTGATTATCTACCTTTTGAAGCTGGTAAAGAACGATTAGCGGATTTACAGAAACGTTCTTTTCAGCGAGAAGCATTGGTGGATACATTACATAAACTGAACGCAGATTGGGATGCACCACAAGAAACATTTGAGCAAATTGAACGATTGAGAAATGCGAATAGTGTGGTTGTTATTGGTGGACAGCAGGCGGGTTTAATGACAGGGCCAATGTATACATTGAACAAAGTTATTTCAATTCTTGCACTTGCAGAAGAAAAGGAAAAACAATTAAACATACCGGTCATTCCAGTGTTTTGGATTGCAGGTGAAGACCATGATTATGATGAAATTAATCATATTTATTCAAGTAAAGATACCAAGCTTTATAAGCATACTTCTCCCCAACAGTTATACCTTAAAAAATCAATTTCTTCTGTTAGGATAGAAAAGGAAAAAACGGCAGAATGGATTAAGCATGCTTTTCACGATTTAAGGGAAACGGAACATACAAAATCTTTATATGAATGTATCCAATTGTGCTTACAAAAGTCAACGTCTTATGTCGACTTTTTTGCACGACTTATTTTCATGTTATTTCCAAATCAAGGTATCGTGTTGATAGATTCAGCCCATCCCGATGTGAGGAAATTAGAAAGAAATGCGTTTAAACAATTAATTTACCGTCAATCTGAAATTTCTAGTTCCGTATATAATGCGGTTCAAAAGCTGCAGCAAAAAGGCTATGCACTATCTTTAGAGGCTGAGATAGATGATGCCCATCTTTTTTATCATGATACGAATAATGAAAGAATCTTACTTAAACGAGAGGGCGATCTTTGGGTCGGAAAAAACGAGGAGTTAGTATTAACTACTGATCAATTGATCCAAACGGCAGAAGAAGAACCAGAGAGGCTTAGCAATAATGTTGTAACTCGACCGATTATGCAAGAAACATTATTTCCAACACTGGCCTTTGTTGGCGGAGATGGAGAAATTAGTTATTGGGCAGCATTGAGGGGTGCATTCCGAGCATATGACGAAAATCTTCATGTCCCTCCGGTTTTTCCAAGGTTGAAATTCACATATATTACAAATAGAATTGAGAAGCTTTTAAAAACAAGGGTATTAGAACCAGAGCACGTACTTGAACATGGAGTGGATGATGTTAAAATAAATTGGTTGATGACCCAAGAAACGCCGCCAGTTGAAACAGTATTTGATAGTGTTAAAGGAAAAGTTGATAAACTACATTTCCCACTGCAACAACTAGCTGAAACCATTAGTCCGGATCTAGCTAATGAAGCTCGGAAAAATATTCGTCTGATTCAAAATCAATTAGCTTATTTAGAAAATAAAACAAAGTTAAAATTAGAAGAAAGATATGAATTAGAACTAGAACAATACACGGAAATTGGTAATCAATTAAAACCAAATCAGCTGCTTCAAGAACGAGTATGGAGTCCGCTCCCATTTATAAACGAATATGGAATTGAATTTATTAATAAATTATTGGAAAAAGAATTGTCTTTTCATGAAAATCACTTTCTAGTGTATTTAAATTCATACTTATAGTAGTCTTCACTCTCACTAGTCCTAAGATTAGTGAGAGTTTTTTTTGATTGCAAAATAGTTGAAAAGACCTATTAACCTAAAAAGTAAAAATTTCCATAAAAAACAGGTGGTAGATTGTGGGGGATTGTGGTAGAATAGGGACATGGAAGTGGTGAATGGACATGTTTATGGGAGAATATCAACATAACATTGATGCCAAAGGGCGTATGATTGTCCCTGCAAAGTTTCGCGAAGGGCTTGGTGAGAGCTTTGTTTTAACTCGTGGACTTGATAAATGTTTATTTGCCTATCCAATGGAAGAATGGAAAATATTAGAGGAAAAACTAAAAAAACTACCACTTACTAAAAAAGATGCACGAAGCTTCACACGTTTTTTCTTTTCTGGTGCCGTTGAATGTGAAGTGGACAAGCAAGGGAGAATAAATATACCGCAAACACTTAGAAATTATTCTAAAATAGAAAAGGAATGTGTCGTAATCGGAGTTTCCGGACGTGTAGAAGTATGGGCTAAAGAAATCTGGGAAGATTACTTCACAGAGTCGGAAGAATCATTTGCCGAAATTGCGGAAAATTTAATGGACTTTGATATATAAAAAGTAGGTGGAAGTATGAATAAACATGAAAGTGTTTTAAAGAGGGAAGCGATTGAAAGTCTAGAAATAAAGGGAAATGGAACATATATTGATTGTACACTCGGTCGGGCAGGACATGCGAGTGGAATTGTATCGAAACTAAATAAAGACGGGCTCTTAATCGGTTTTGATCAAGATATCGAGGCGATTAAGGCAGCGAAAGAAATATTGCCTGATGATCGTACATTATTAATTCATGCAAATTTCAGACATTTAAAAGCAGAGCTTGAGAAAAAGCAGATACATAATGTAGACGGGATTTTATTTGATTTAGGTGTATCCTCTCCCCAGCTCGATCAAGGAGAACGGGGATTCAGCTATCAACATGATGCCAAACTTGATATGCGAATGGATCAAAGGGCAGATGTAACAGCATATACAATCGTTAATACATGGACATATGAACAGTTAATCAAAATTTTTTTTACATATGGTGAAGAAAAGTTTTCGAAACAAATAGCCCGAAATATTGAACGACAAAGAGAGAAAAAAGCAATAGAAACAACGCATGAACTAGTTGAAATAATTAAAGATTCCATCCCGGCTCCTGCAAGACGATCAGGAGGCCATCCAGCAAAGCGGGTATTTCAAGCGATCAGAATTGCCGTTAATGATGAACTTGAAAGTTTCAATGATGCTCTACATCAAGCTGCAGATGTTGTTTCAATTGGGGGAAGAATTTCTGTAATTACTTTTCACTCATTAGAAGACAGAATTTGCAAACAAGTTTTCCAAAAGTTGAGTACAGAAAAACAAGTTCCTAGAGGTTTACCAATTATTCCGGAAGAATTTAAAGCACCATTCAAACGGATCACGAAAAAGCCGATAACACCGACTGAGGATGAAATAACACATAATCGCAGAGCTCGATCTGCAAAGCTAAGAGTAGTCGAAAAAATGAAAGATTTACAATGATTAATATAAATTCGAGGAAGGATGAGGGATAATGAATTCGAATCATGCCAAAAATTGGCAGCATGACTATCAGCAGCCAAGTAAACAACAACAAAAAAAGATCGTTGTACGAGTTAAGAAAAAAGCTTGGATAACAAAAGGTGAAAAGGTTATTTATGCTTTCTTTGGGATTTTACTACTTTGCGTAGGAATTTATATGGTATCCTTTTCTTCTTCAACTGATAAGTTGAATCGAGAATTACAAACGTTAGAACATCAAGTAAACCAACAACAACTGCAAAATGAAAGTTTATATTTTGAAGTAAAGGAGTTAAGTAAGCCTGAAAGAATTACACAGATTGCAAAAGAGAATGGTTTAAAAATTCAGGATGCGAAAGTCAAACGGGCTTCCAATTAAATAATTAATTAATCCATTAAGGTAAGGTTGAAAACAATGAAAAAAAATAAAAGTACAAATATAGTTGCCAGCTTACTGATGATTTTTTTCATGTTTCTTTTTCTCATTGTTTCCGGTAGATATATTTATATTCAGGCAACTGGAGTCGTTAGCGATGTGTCTTTAACAGAATGGGCAAAAGATAAACGAGAAACTTCCGTTGTCCTTCCTGCTGAACGGGGAGAAATATACGATCATAGTGGGATGACTCTAGCGTATAACCGTCCGGCATATCGAATATACGCTATACTTGATCCTGAATATTCAACGAATCAAAAGGAGCCAAAGCATGTAGTTGATCCCCAAAAAACTGCAGAGAAGCTGGCTCCTTTCTTAGATTTAGAGGAAACAGAAATACGGGAAAAAATTGAAAAAGGCATCGAAGAAGAAAGGTTCCAAGTAGAGTTTGGTAAAACTGGTAAAAATCTTTCTCAACAGACGATGGAAGAAATTAAATCATTAAATTTACCGGGAATTTACTTTCTGGAAGAGGCAATTCGCTATTATCCAAATGGGATGTTTGCTTCTCATATTATTGGCTTTGCACAGGAAGATGAGGAAACAGAAGAGCTAACAGGAATTACAGGAGTTGAAAATGCAAAGAACAAACTATTAGGCGGAACAGATGGCTTTTTACAATATCAACGAGATCGATATAATAAGAAGTTGGTAGATCCAAAAGAGGTCGTTCAAAAGCCTGAAGACGGACATGATATTTATTTAACGATCGATCAAAAGATTCAAACTCTATTAGAGGATGCTCTGTCACAAGTTGATGAGAAATATGATCCAGAACGGATAACAGCTGTAGTAATGGATCCTAAAACAGGTGCTATTCTTGCACTAGGAAACAGGCCGAGTTTTAATCCGAATAATCCTGAAGATGTAGAAAATTGGTATAATGATGTTATTTCAACACCATTTGAACCAGGTTCAACGACCAAGATGTTCACATGGGCTGCTGCAATTGATTCGGGAAATTATAATGGCAATGAATATTTTCAGTCAGGCCGATATGTTGTAAATGAAAAAATTGAGCCGATCAATGATCATAATCAAGGAGCCGGCTGGGGATCAATTACGTTTGATGAAGGATTTCGTCGTTCATCGAATGTGGCAGCATCGAAACTAGTTTGGGAGAAAATTGGTGCAGAAACATTTTTAGAGTATCTGGAACGATTCGATTTTGATAAAAAAACAGATATAGATTTACCGAATGAGGTAGCTGGGAAAATTTTATATAACTGGCCCTCTGAAAAATTAAGAGCTGCATTTGGTCAAGGGAGCACTACTACACCAATTCAGCAAGTAAAAGCAGCTTCGGCTATTGCAAATAAAGGCAAGATGGTTAAACCATACGTCATTCAAAAAATTGTCGATTCAAATACGGGAGACGTTATAGAGGAGAAAGAGCCCGTTGTCGTTGGTGAACCAATATCGGAAGAGACCGCTGCACAGATGTTAGACCTTTTAGAATCAGTTGTTAATTCAAAAGATGGAACTGGAAAACCTTACCGTTTAGATGATTATACGGTAGCAGGAAAAACTGGTACAGCTCAAATTCCGAATTCAAATGGAAAAGGTTATTTAAGAGGAAGTCACAATAATATTTTTTCATTTCTTGGCATGGCACCAAAAGATGACCCGCAGTTAATCATGCACGTATCTGTAAAACAGCCAAAATTAGAACCAGGGGAATCAGGCTCAGAACCCGTTTCATTTATTTTTAACAATGTTATGGAAAATGGGTTACATTATATGAATATTGAACCTGATAAAGAGACAGAACAATCGACTGCTGAGACGGAGACATTTCCAGAAGTACTTAATAAAGATGTAAACACAGTAACAAAACAATTAGAGAAAACAGGTGCAAATATAACGGTTATTGGTAATGGAGAAAAAATCGTAGCGGCAAATATTGCTGAAGGAGATAAATTTTTCCCGAACCAAAGAATAATGTTGCTAACAGATAAGCCGACAATGCCCGACATAATTGGATGGTCACATCGTGATGTTTTATCATTAGCAAATTTATTAGAAGTTAACGTCGAAACATCTGGGGTTGGATATGTTAAAAAACAGTCCATAAAAGAGGATAAAAAAATTGATGACAAGACGACGTTAAAAGTAGAACTCGCTCCTCCTGTTGATGACTAAAGTTTTCTAACAATTTGCTCGCTGAAAATCGTTCTAATTAAATCAAAAATTCATATAGTAGATACAAGCTAATAAACATAAGGAGTTTTTTTATGAAAAAGCATGTATCTACTTTTATGGTTAAAAAAAGAATAATTTTTACTTTCTTGCTCTTTGCTTTTATTATTGTTGTCATACTCATTCGTCTAGGGTACGTCCAATTTGTTATTGGACAAGAAATAACGGACAAGGCGACGGAATCTTGGTTAAGAGATATTACGTTTCGTGCTGATCGTGGAAATATACTCGATGCAAACGGCAATGAATTAACAAAAAACATTTCCGCACCTTCTGTTATTCTCATACCGAGACAAATTACTGAGAAAGAAAAAACGGCAAAACATTTAGCAAAAATACTTGATTTAACCGATAAAGAAGCCTATGAGTATGTTACAAAAAATGCTTCTAGTGTGGAAATTCACCCAAAAGGTAGAAAAATTTCCGAAGAACAAGAGGAACAATTGGAAGTATTAAATTTAGATGGAGTTTATTTAGCGAAAGATTCAAAAAGACATTATCCATATGATGACTATTTATCCCATGTGCTCGGATTTACCGGAATTGATAATCAGGGATTAATGGGACTTGAATTAGAATATGATGAAAAGCTAAAAGGGACAAGTGGTAGTTTGTCCTATTATTCTGATGCAAAAGGAGGACAAATAAAAGATTCTGCGAATGTGTATAAGCCGCCAAAAGACGGTTTACACTTAAAGACAACGATAGATTTAAATGTTCAGACGATTATTGAAAGAGAACTAGATCTTGCTGAACTAAAATATAATCCTGATGGGGCTCTAGCGATAGCTGTCGATCCCAAAACTGGTGGAGTGCTCGGCATGTCAACTCGACCTAATTTTCATCCATCTAGATATACAGAAGTAGATCCACATATTTTCGATCGTAATTTACCTATTTGGAGTACGTTTGAGCCTG
This sequence comes from Pseudogracilibacillus amylolyticus (SeqCode), assembly GCF_051918545.1. Lineage (NCBI taxonomy): Bacteria > Bacillati > Bacillota > Bacilli > Caryophanales > Bacillaceae > Pseudogracilibacillus > Pseudogracilibacillus amylolyticus (SeqCode). Next base: position 20,729 of record NZ_JBPPZG010000040.1, read on the forward strand.
GTTCGACATTTAAGATTATAACACTTGCAGCTGCACTAGAAGAAGAGCTTATTGATCTTGAAAAAGATGCATTTCATGATCAAGGTCATGTTATGGTTGGTGGTGCTAGACTTAGATGTTGGAAAGCAGGGGGGCATGGAAGTCAAACAATGCTTGAAGTTGTTCAAAACTCCTGTAACCCTGGTTTTGTTCATATTGGCTCTAAACTAGGAGACAAAAAACTGTTTAATTATATTCGTAAATTTGGTTTTGGATCAAAAACTGGTATTGATTTACAAGGTGAGGGTACAGGAATTTTGTTTAAGCCTGAGCAAGTTGGTCCAGTGGAACTTGCAACGACATCTTTCGGACAAGGAGTTTCCGTCACCCCTATCCAACAAGTGATGGCAGTTGCAGCAACGATAAATGGTGGATATTTATATGAACCTTTTATAGCTAAAGAGTGGATTGATCCTGTTACAAATGAGGTAGTTGAAAAAACAGAACCAACCTTAAAAGAAAGGGTAATTTCGGAGTCGACATCCGAACAGGTACGCAATGCACTAGAAAGTGTAGTAGCAAAAGGGACAGGTCGTCCAGCTTATGTGGATGGATACCGAATAGGAGGAAAAACTGGAACTGCCCAAAAAGTTGGTTCAGACGGTAGATATATGGCTAATAACCATATTGTATCGTTTATTGGTTTTGCTCCCGCTGATGATCCAAAGATTGTCGTTTTAGTAGCAATCGATAACCCGAAAAATACGATACAATTTGGTGGAGTTGTTGCAGCGCCAATTGTCGGAAGAGTGATTGGTGATAGCTTACGTACACTTAATGTTCCACCTAGGAAAGACGAAATTGAAAAAGAGTATGTGTGGCCGGAACAACCAAAAGTACGGGTACCTGATTTAGTTGGATTAACGAAAGACGATCTTATCCAAGATTTATCTAACTTTACCATTGAAGTTCATGGGGAAGGAGAGCGAATACTTGACCAATCTCCAGAGGCTGGAACGAAAGTAGAAGAAGGCGCTAAAATAAGAGTCTATTTATCTAATAAATAAATGTTGAAAATAATTAATTTCTGTTATAATAGAGGATGTTCAAAAAGTCCGGTGAAAATGACACTGCGAATTTCTTCGTTGGCTTGTTTCTCTGCTCCTTGAAAAAGGAAAGCACTTTTTCTGCGTGCAAGAACGTATGCTCATGTATCTAAATGCATACATTCCGCTGCTCGAAACTGCGCCGCCTCGAAC